>CALQJP020000111.1 GCA_943330925.2 Chryseobacterium gleum | reverse complement strand
TATCCGTTTGAATTTAGCCATATTTGTCGCATGAATTCCACCCAAACCATTCTGCTCATCTATACCGGAGGCACCATCGGTATGATGGAAGACCCCGAGAGCGGCAGCTTGGTTCCGTTCGATTTTGCTCAGCTCCGCGTGCATGTGCCGGAACTGCGCAGGTTCGCTTGCAACATCGAAGCGGCATCCTTTGACGAGCCCATCGACTCATCGGATGTCAACATTGAATCGTGGCAGCGCATGGCGCAAATGGTTGAAGTGAATTACGATCACTACGACGGCTTTGTCATTCTGCACGGCACTGACACCATGGCTTTCAGCGCATCGGCTTTGAGTTTTATGTTGCAGAACCTCGCCAAGCCGGTCATATTCACCGGGTCACAGTTGCCTATCGGTCAAATTCGCACCGATGGAAAGGAAAACCTTATTACTTCCATAGAAATAGCATCGGCCACGGAGAATGGGGTTCCCATTGTGCAAGAGGTTTGCGTGCTTTTCCAATCGAAACTGTTTCGCGGCAACCGCACGCATAAATACAGTACAGAAAACTTCGACGCTTTTGAAAGTGCCAACCTGCCACCTCTGGCTGAAATTGGCATACACATTCACTACAGGCACGATTTATTGCTGCGTCCGAAAGGTTCGCTTACCGTTCGCAAAAGCTTTAATGACCAAGTTGGCGTGCTCAAGATTTTTCCCGGCATTTCAAAAACCTACGTCGAAGGCATACTAGCCATACCCGGCATAAAGGCCTTCGTGCTGGAAACATTTGGAGCCGGCAACGGCCCCACCGACGCTTGGTTTTTGGACGCGTTGCGCAGCGCCACCTCAAAAGGCATTATTATATTAAACATAACACAATGCAATAAAGGAATGGTAGAGCAAGGCCTCTACGAAACCAGCGGTGCATTCAACGAAATCGGCATCATCAGCGGAGGCGACATGACCACCGAAGCAGCGCTCGTTAAGCTCATGTACCTGCTTGGGCTCAATTACAATGCGGCCGACATGAAGCGAATACTGTTGGAGTCGATTAGTGGGGAGAGAGATAGTGGCGAGTGATGAATGGCGAGTGGCGAGTGGCGAATGAAGAATGGAGAATGGAGAATGGACATTAGCGAAACCCAAATAGATTATAGCACACCTATAACCCATTACCTAGAACCTATAACCTATTACCTATAACCTATAACCTATAACCTATAACCTACTACCTAACACCTAAACCCCAACACCTATTTGACCAAACTACTAATCATACGTTTCAGTTCCATCGGCGACATTGTGCTCATCACGCCGGTGCTTCGCGCTATCAAGGAGCAGTTTCCGGGTGAAACGGAAGTGCATGTGCTTACCAAGCGCGCGTATGCTGGAGTGCTGGATGGCAATCCAAACGTGAATGCGATTCACACGATTGACAACTCAGTACAGGAAGTGATGAGCGTGTTGCAGAACGAGCATTTCGATTACGTCATCGACCTGCACAACAACATTCGTTCACGATCTGTGAAACGTGCATTGAAGTGTCCAAGCTTCACTGTTCGAAAATATAATATTCAAAAATGGATGTGGGTGAATTTCGGCATCAACCGCATGCCGCAGAATCACATTGTAGACCGTTATCTTGAAACCCTTCAAACATTCGGAATAAAAGCAGACAATCTTGGTTTGGAATATTATATTCCTTCCACCGAACGACTTGCGCCTGAAGACATGCCCGACATCATGCGCAAGCCGTATATCGCATTCGCCATTGGAGCAACCCACGACGGCAAGAAGTTGAGTTTACAGCGCATCGTTGAGGTTGTGAAGGCCATTGACAAACCTGTGGTGCTACTTGGCGGTAAAGAAGACGCTGCTGTTGGCGATGCTATTGCCAGCGCATGCGACAACCGTGTCTACAATGGGTGTGGCAAATGGAGCTTGCACCGCAGTGCCGACGTTGTTGACAGAGCAGAATTAATTCTAACCGGCGACACCGGCATGATGCACATTGCATCGGCGCTCGGAAAAAAGATGATATCACTTTGGGGCTGCACCGTTCCCGGTCTGGGGATGTCGGCCTACAAACCGCACCCGTCCAGTATAATAATTGAACCTAAGCCTCGCAACCGCATTCGATTACACTCTCGCCCCTGCTCTAAGCTGGGAAATCGCTGCAATTACGGCATGGACAACCGCTGCATCGATCAGATTGAAATCGCAGAAATCAATAGGGCTATTGAAACGCTTTGGGCTCCACAAACAGCGCCTTCAACTCTGTAGCTTCGTCGGGTTTCATCTTACCGGCAAGAATCAACTTCAACTGACGTCGGCGCAAAGCCCCGTCATAACGGCGCTTCTCCTCCTCCGTTTCGGGAACCAGCTCAGGAACGGGTATAGCGCTTCCAATTTGATCAACCGCCACAAACGTGTAGTTTGCCTCATTGCATTTCTTGCGCTCTCCTGTTTGCGCATGCTCCACAAACACTTCCATATAAACTTCCATCGAAGAGTTGAATGAACGAGAAACCTTCGCCTCGATGGTCACGATATCGCCAAGCTTGATGGGATGCTGAAACGAGACGTTGTTCACCGCAGCGGTTACAACAATGCGCCGACAATGGCGATGCGCTGAAATAGCCGAAATAACGTCCATCCAGTTGAGCAGTTGCCCCCCCATCAGATTGCCCAAGGTGTTGGTGTTCTCAGGCAGTACCAAATGCGTTGCTGTTGCGAGCGTTTCGCGTGCGAAGACTTTTTGCTTGTTCATGACGCGAAGGTAGGTGTGCGGGTTGAAAGTTGAAGATTGAAGGTTGAAGGTTTTGGTCGGGGTGAACTTTTTGTTCGATGTTTGCGCAACTATGAAATCGTTCTCCATCCTTGTTCTTCTGCTCGTGCTCCTGTTGAATGCTTGTAAAGAAGCATCTACAACGACGCCTGATTCCAATATCGGCAGAAGGGACTACTTCACCTACAACGATTCGGTTGAAGCCGGCGGTGTGCGCATGATTCCCATTGAAACGCCAGTTGGCACCTTCAACGTATGGACGAAACGCTTTGGCACGAATCCACGCATCAAAGTGCTTTTGCTGCATGGTGGTCCGGCCATGACACATGAGTACATGGAGTGTTTCGAAACTTTCTTCCTGCGCGAAGGATTTGAGTTTTACGAATACGATCAGCTCGGCTCTTACTACAGCGACCAGCCCACCGATAGCAGCCTATGGACCACCGAGCGTTTTGTAGAAGAAGTTGAGCAAGTGCGACAAGCCATTGGCGCAGACAGCAGCAACTTCTTCGTGCTCGGTAATTCGTGGGGAGGCATACTGGCCATGGAATATGCGCTGAAATACCAGCAAAACCTCAAAGGGCTCATCGTAGCCAACATGGTTGCCAGCGCGCCTGAGTACGGCAAGTATGCCGACGAGGTATTGGCCAAGCAAATGGATCCGGCTGTATTGGCTGAAATCCGCGACATCGAAGCACGCAAGGACTTTGCAAACCCACGCTTCATGGAGCTGTTGCAAGAGCATTACTACAACCACCACATCTGCCGTTTAAATCCGTGGCCCGAGCCCTGCACCCGTTCGTTCAAACACGGCAACAACACCATCTACACACTCATGCAAGGCCCCAGCGAGTTTGGCATCAGCGGCCGTTTGGCAACATGGGACATCAAAGCACGTCTGAAAGAAATCAAGACACCTACGCTCATGATTGGCGCCAAGCACGACACGATGGATCCTGCAGCCATGGAGGAACAAAGCAAGAGGATGCCGAACGGCCGATTCTTATATTGCCCCAACGGCAGCCACCTTTCCATGTGGGACGACCAGCAGGTGTTTATGGGCGGGGTTGTGAAGTTCATTCACGATGTGGACAAAAACAGCTTCTATTAATTATTGGATTTAAATTCAGCACCAATCACAAAATAAATCACATCGGCTGAGCAATATTGTTTACTTTTTCTTCAGTTCTGTTTTTACCGATGACTCATGAACTATATGTCCACCCGTTGTTAAGTCAATAAAAGCGGGCACTGCAAAAGGGAGGCAATCCAAAAAGTATAACCAATGTATATTGGCGTTAGACATCATATCAACTTTTTCTTCATAGTAACCAGCCATTGTATAAGTTGCAGATTTCGTTTTTCTCGGTATCTCAACTGTAATTGGGGTTTTACCAATATTAGTTGTTTTACCCTTTTGTGAAATTGTTACATCAGCACCACTAGGGTCCGAGTAGAAGGTTACGGGCTGTTTAGTTCCGTTAACTAGTGTAGCACAACTTGTTGCCCATAAAGCAAGGGAAGTAAAAAAAATTACTTTTTTCATGGAATAGAGTTTAATGTTGTGCAATAATACAACTGCTTTCTAACCGAAAAAACATTTAATGTTCCATATTGCTCTTTGAATTGAGAAATCCTAGCGCGACTTCTTATGTTCGAATCCAATTTGCTGAAATTTGCATACATATCATCTTCATAAACGACTTTAACACTTCATGGATTCTACCGCTATGGAAGAACAGAGCAAGAGGATGCCGAGGTTTTCCGTTAGTTTAGACTTACCCCTCACGTACTGACTTGCTAAAGACTCAAGCAACCCTCGCACACCTTCAATAGTCAAGCTACAAACAAACTATCATGAAAATATTCAAATACATTTTACTTACACTGGGCGTTCTTCTGGGCGCGGTGTTGATTACGGGTCTTGCTCTGCCTAAAGAATATACCGTTTCGCGCGAGGTAACCATCAACCGCAGCAAATCGGATGTGTATGATTACATCAAGTTCATGAAACATCAGCACGACTATAGCGTGTGGTGGAAGATGGACCCCAACCAAGTTACCACCTACACCGGGGAAGACGGCACGGTTGGGTTCATTGCAGCCTGGAAGAGCGAGCTCGACTCGGTGGGATCGGGCGAAGAGGAAATCGTAGCTATGCAGGAAGGCGAGCGCATTGATTTCGCCTTGCGTTTCAAAGAGCCTTTCGAAGCGCAAGCGCAAAGTTCTATGCAGTTGGAAGCCATTGACAACACGACAACCCGCATCAAATGGGATTTCAGAGGCGACATGTCATATCCTTTCAACGTGATGCAGCTTTTCATCAGCATGGAATACATGCTGGGCAATGACATTGAGCAAGGCCTTCAAAACATGAAGATCATCTTGGAAAAAGAAGGTTCATCATCGAGCAAGCAAAAACTCCCCTACTGGCAGTGGTCGGAAGATGGCTGGCGCTGGACGCAGGTGAGGCTGAAGGGAGAGGGGTGTTAAGTGAAAGCATTTGTATTTATCAAACTCCAAGTAAATAAATAGGCGAGCTAATAGCCCGCCTATTCCATATTCCACAAAATTCGATTTACGATTGAGTTTCTAAGGAACCAATGTGAGTGTCAACTCCCGATTTTGACCTGCAACAATTTGAACTTGACCTTCGCCATAAAAATCATTAATTCCCAATTCATAGTAACAATCATAGTAATAATTCCCTGGGTTTAGTTGACCAAAATTGACCTGACCACTGCTATTCGTCTCCAAATCTTGGAGATAGATCGAATTGTCGAGATTTTCTTGGGATGTTGCAAGACCAACTAAGGCGCCTGTTAAATAACCAGTTGAACCTTCTAGCTGAACTTTTACTACTAATCCACCAGTTGTAGATTGTGTCGGTTCAGGGTCGTCTTTTTTACATCCAGTTAGCACAAACGCTAACCCCAGAAAAAGAATAGAAGAAAATAATAAACTACGTTTCATAAAAATCTAGATTAATTCTCCTACTCATAAGGCTTTTCGGTCACGCCCCGTTTTCTTATTCGTTAATGCAACTGGTTTCTGGACTCCAACTGCGACAGTCTCACAAGAAACATGAAACCCTCGAACACGCCAAATATATGTTACGTTGTTTTATAAAACAACTTTTCATCCTGTAAGAATGGAATTTTGTTGGCATGCGCAAGGACCAGTTTCATCAGGATTTTCTGCAAGAAGTAGGATTGCGCATCAAAACACTGAGACAGGCTCGAGGCTGCACACTGGCCGACCTAGGCGAAAACATCGGCCTCGATAAAAGCAATACATTTCGATTAGAACAGGGCAAAAATTTCACTCTTCTCACACTGATTAAAATTGCTGCTTTTTTCAATGTTCACCCGAATGAAATTCTCAACGTTCCGTTTCATGTAGATTTTGTCAAAATAGAAAATGCGATTGCTGAAAAGAAAAGCGCTAGAAAAGCCAATCCTTCAATAAAGAAAAATCAATCGACAAAATCAGTTGAAACAAGCCATAAACTACAAAATCTAACATCTGCACCGGCAGCCGAGACACTGAAACCTCTTGAGAAGAAGAAAAGGAAATCGTAAATGCCCGCCTCACTCTTCCAACCCGCATATAAACGGAACTAAGTCCCACGTAACGTCTTCCTTGCCGTAGCACAGAAGCATGTTGTAACCCGGAATTCTACAAACGTAATATCTCGTAATATTAGCATAGACCCCGGTGCACGATGACGCGCAGCAGCGCCTCGCTAAACAGATTTAACAGCTCTCGTTTCTCGAACCCTCTACCCTGTAATTAGCACCCAGTAAACAAAACCCAGTAACCTGAACCTAGTCCCCCTCTACCGCATCTTTCGCCACCGGTCCCCATTCGTTGTTCGTCCATCGGCGCGCGGGTTTTCCATCGCGCACGAGCACATACGCAGGGAAATGTCCGCCGGCGTGTGTAGCCATCACATCCATATCGGTTGCCATTACTACTTCGAACGCTCCGGCGGCCTCCGCGCGATAAGGTTCGAGCCAACTGCTGTCGGCAGTGCACACCACCATGCGCATGCGCAAACTGGGATTGCGTTGGTGCAACGCATTCATGTCGTTCACCGCGCGCTGGCAATACGGGCAGTCGGCAATGGCGATCACGAGTAAATCAGTAGCCTCGTAATCTGTTGTTGCCTCTACCTGCGACATATCCTGCGACAAATCCCACAACAGGTCTTCATAAATTGGATGTTGCATGAAGCCAATCGCAAATGGCAACGCTGCTATGAGCACACCCGCAGCCACCTTCTTCCATGTTGCGTTCCAGGCAACGCTGCGTGCTACCATAAGCGAACATAGCACGCCCAACAAGACCAACAACACGTAATACGACCACTCACTCATTGTCCAACCCAACCCGGATTGCAGCAACATACTTCGCAGACTGCTGTACCCAAAAGGCAGAAGCAGCAACGTAACCATCACAAGAATGATAAGAATGAGGATTTTCTTCATAGTGCAAAAAAAAGAAATCCATCTCGAAATGAGATGGATTTCACTATTATTCGAATTCAATATTACTTGAGTTCGCAGCTTCCGCCCAACAAAGCAGCCCCCGAGTTAGAAGCGTCACATGCCTCTTCAGCATCCGCTTTCTTAGCATCTGGAATAACGGTGTCAACTGTTTGACCAAGAACAGTGCAAGAGCAAGTGTAGTCTTTCTTGCATGAAGCCAATGCGATAGCGCATACAGCCAACATCATGTAAACTTT
>CALQJP020000110.1 GCA_943330925.2 Chryseobacterium gleum | reverse complement strand
CGTTCCTTTAATGTCCAGAAAAAGTATTTCCAAATCCTCGTAATCGTGGATGTCGCCTGTGTCCAGAGCGGCGGTAAGTTCTCCTTTGTAGCCATGCAATTTCGAAAAGTAGCCTATGGCGTGCAGGTCTTTTTTATCGGGAAGGGTTGTCATGCGTTTTCGTGTCTAAAAAAAAAAGCCACTCCGCAGAGTGGCTTTTAGGAATGTTATGCGAATTATGCTTCAGCGCTGTCGCCTGCTTCTTCAGCGGCGGGAGCTTCAGCGGCGGGAGCTTCTTCAGCCGCAGCTTCAGTTGCAGCTTCTGCTTGCTTAGCGCTTGCACTTGCTGATTCAGCAGCTGCAGTGATAGCCTTCAGGCGATTTTCATTCACCTCACGCTCGTGCTTCATCATTTTGCTGAGGTTTTCGCTCTTTTCTTTTGCCAAACGGTCTTTTTTGCCTTGAACTTTGTTGCCCTTATCGGCTGACCATACTTCGAAGCGCTTGTCGGCATCTTCTTGGGTGAGCGCTCCCTTCAAAACACCTTTTTGCAGGTGCTGACGGTAAAGCACACCGGTGTAACTCAGCATGGCACGAACTGTATCAGTTGGTTGTGCACCGTTGTTGAGCCACTGAATGGCCTTTGTGTTGTCCAGCTGGATAGTTGCCGGGTTAGTGTTTGGATTGTAGCTTCCAATGCGCTCAATGAACTTACCATCGCGTGGTGAACGTGAGTCTGCTGCTACAATGTGGTAGAAAGGGCTTCCTTTCTTACCGTGACGTTGAAGTCGGAGTTTTACTGCCATAATTTTTTGTCTGTAGGGTACGAAACCCGGTTAACAAGTATTGATTTTAGGGCTGCAAATGTACTGCTTTGTTCATGAAAAACAGGGGGGTATGGAAAAAAAATGATTCCCCCGTCAAAACATCGCTCATTTCAAGCGTTATTGGCGGTGGTAAATTGGATGTAAAGATCATATTTTAGATGGTTAAGTTTCTGAAAACAAGCATTTTGTTTCTTTTGCTATGGGTGGCTTTCGTCCCCGTCATTCAAGCACAATATGCAGACAACCCGCTTCGCGGAAAGCGATGGGTGAGTATGGGAGGTGGCTTAAATACGTCGGACTATTGGTCCTGGCAAGCCATGGTTTCGTATTCCAAACGGGGCGAAGGCTCGTTGTTGCAAGCTCGTGCTGCATTTACCCAAGAACTGTGGATGGCAGCCAACGACTCATGCACCGAACGACACAACAAACTATCTGAACTCGGAGTATTGTGGGGCGACGGTTGGGGCGGTAAGTCTTGGTATGTGACGGGCTCCGTTGGATTCGGATTTAATGTGAGGCAGTATTGCCGAAAGGCGGACTATGAAGATGAATATATCACCGGTCTTACACTGGGGGTTCCTTTTCAAATCGAAGCAGGTCTGCGCTTCGGCAAATACTCGGGTATTAGTTTTATAGGCGTTGGCAATTGGAACTTCCGAGAGCCATACGCAGGAGCGCACCTGGCATACACCCGACAATTGAGCAAATGAGCACCACATTCTTCTACCATTCCGAGGCAAACTTGCATGGCGCGGTTGAATTCGACTCTTCAGAAGCGACACACATTACGAAAGCGTTGCGCCTTAAAAGCAATGACCGTATTCAGCTAACCAATGGCATTGGCGGTTTGTATATAGCGCAAATTCTTGTGGATAAGCACAGGGTTTCGGCCTTGATACTCGATGAGTTGCCATCATCCGACTCGATTGTGCCCTTGCATATTGGAATAGCACCAACTAAAAATGCCGACCGCATCGAATGGTTGGTAGAGAAGGCAGTTGAGCTGGGAGTGGGTGAAATCAGTTTCCTGAATTGCGCTCATTCCGAGCGTTCGCGCATTTCCATGGATCGCATCCACCGTGTAGCCATAGCGGCATTGAAGCAATCACGCCGCACGTTTCTGCCGGAAATCCATGAGTCAATAGACTTTTTGGATTGGTTGAAGCGTGTCGATTCCGAGCAGCGTTTTATTGCGCATTGCATGGATAATTTGCCGCGCACGCTCCTTCGTGAATCGATTCAGTTGAATACAATGAATGCTCACTCCAGCGTTTGCATTGCCATTGGTCCGGAAGGTGATTTTTCGGAAACGGAAGTGCAGGCAGCCACGGCCGTTTCCTTTCAGTCTGTGAGTTTGGGCAGTGCTCGTCTGCGCACGGAAACAGCAGCCTTAGCGGCCATACATACTTACAATCTCATGCATCAGATTTAATTCAATGAGTCGAATTACCATTTTCATTTTTGCCTTCTCCTTCATCTGCAATGCACTATTGGCGCAGATGAATGTGATACCTCAACCCGATCAGTGGAATATCGGGACATCGCAATTTTTGCTCAACGACCAGACGGTGATTGCGGCCAATCGCGCGGCAAGGAGGGAGGCCGACTTTTTGGCGCAATGGCTGTTTGAAGCGACCGGTAAAAAAATGGAGGTCGTCGATATGAACGGGATGCCACAAGAGAATTTCATTTTGCTTAGCGCATCCAAAAAGAGCAGCGAACAGACGGAGGAAAGTTTGAAGAGTTTACCGGACTCTCTTCGCAAGCGCGCCTTGCAGGCCGATCGCTCGCACTATCGCCTCAACGTGACTCAAAAAGGTATATTGGTGAATGCCGAATTTGATGAGGGGGTTTTTTACGGAGTTCAAACCATCCGACAGTTGCTACCGGTTGAGGCGGAGCAAAAAAAAATGAAGTTGCCTTATGCTCTTTCCACCATGCTGATTCAGGACGGCGCAAAATTTCCGCACCGCGGTTTATTGCTCGATTGCTGCCGTCACTTCATGTCGGTTGAGTTCGTCAAGAAGTACATCGATGCACTGGCTTATTACAAGATGAATGTGCTTCACTGGCATCTTACCGAAGATCAGGGTTGGCGTATTCAAATCGATCAATATCCATTGCTCACCGAGGTCGGTGCATGGCGCACGGAAAAGGACGGAACGAAGTACGGCGGGTTCTATACAAAAGAACAGGTTAGGGAAATTGTAGCCTATGCATCCGAGCGCCACATCACGGTTATACCGGAAATTGAGCTACCCGGACATTCAAGTGCTGCCATTGCTGCCTATCCTGCTCTGAGTTGCACGCACCAAGCTATCGAGGTCGAAAACGAATGGGGAGTGTTCAAGGATATTTATTGCGCAGGCGACGAATACACGTTTGAGTTTTTGGAAAACGTGCTTGCGGAAGTGTGCGAGCTATTCCCATCGCCCTACATTCATATCGGGGGCGACGAGGCTCCGAAATTTCGCTGGGAACAATGCGAAAAATGCCAGCGCAGAATCAAAAAGGAGAAGTTGAAGGACGAGGCGGAGTTACAAACCTATTTCATTGAGCGCATTGCTGCATTCCTGGAAAGCAAGGGCAAGCGCATTATTGGTTGGGATGAAATTCTGGAAGGCGGCATTCCGGCCGATGCCATGATACAAAGCTGGCGCGGCATGGAAGGCGGCGAACATGCAGCTAAATCGGGGCATGATGTAGTGATGTCGCCTACCAGCCATTGCTATTTCGACTATGGGTTGAGTTCAACGGACATGGAAGAGGTATACAATTTCAATCCGATTCCAGCTTCACTGTCGGTTGCGGAGTCAAAATACATTCGTGGGGGTGAGTGCAACATGTGGACAGAGCATGCGCCTCAAGAAACGGTCGACAGCAAAGTGTTTCCGCGCATGTTGGCTCTTGCAGAGGTGTTGTGGACCTATCCCGACCAGCGCAATTATTCAGCCTTCAGCAAGCGGGTAGAAGAGCATTATCCTCGTTTGCGAGCGCTTGGGATCAATTCCGGGTTTCCCAAGGTGCCTGTATCGATGCTTGCGACTCCTGCGGAAAATACCTTGAACGTTGAATTGAAGCCAGCTTTTCCTGGAGTACATGTTACCTTTTCGTTGGCACCTGCAGGCACAAGGCCGGGCGACAAAATCATGAATTACAAGAATGCTATCGTGATTGACAGACCAACGTTGCTTAGCGCGCAAGCAACCATGAGTGAAATGCGTTATACCGAGCCCATGATGTGGTGGTTTGAACCGCATAAGGCGTTGAATGATTCATTGACACTTTATTATGAGCCTTCGCCTTGGTATACAGGTGGTGGATTGAAAGCCTTGGCAGATGGTAGGTTGGGCTCTGCTAATTTCCGCGATGGCGCATGGCAGGCCGTGCAAGGCAAAGACATGGAAGCGGTCATCGATTTGGGAACTTCAACTGAAATTCAAGAATTCGAAACGCGTTGGTTTATGTATGGAAATGCCTGGATATTCCTCCCGAAATCGGTGGAGTATTTCATCAGTGATGACGGAAAGAACTGGAAGTCGGCCGGGAGAGTGGATTGTAAAATAGACGAAAAGAAGGACGGCGAGTTCTTCGAGCCACTATCGCTGAAACGATTGAATGAAAAGGCTCGATACGTTAAAATGGTCGCCGTAAACCACGGTGCGTGTCCTACCTGGCACGATGCTCCGGGTGAACCGTCGTGGCTCTTCTGCGACGAGTTTATCGTTCGTTAAACCTTACAGGTGCATGAATTCTTTCTTCGCCTTGAGTTGCTCTTCCGATTCGCGGTGAGCCGGGTCGTCAACGCAGCAGTCTACAGGGCATACGGCAGCGCACTGTGGCTCGTCGTGGAAACCAACGCATTCTGTGCACTTGTCTGAAACGATGTAATAAACGTCCATGCTAACCGGCGTTTGATTGGAGTCGGCATCTATTTCTTCCGACTTACCGAGCGGATTGAAAATACCACGCAGGCCCGTGCCTTCAGAATACTTCCATTCGGCGCCACCTTCATAGATTGCGTTGTTGGGACACTCGGGTTCACATGCACCACAATTGATGCATTCGTCGGTAATCATTATTGCCATGTCTTTACTTTCTAATTTTGCGGCACAAAAATAACACCTTGTGAAGTATGCGTAAACCATCGGAGTATCGAATTCGGGCAATCAATCAGTGGGGCCGAATATTCGAGGCCTTAGGTTCTTCTGCACCATGGCCCGGATATGAATCGGGAGTTACTGCAGAAGAATACGAAGAACTGAATCGAATCATCGAAACGCATGTCCATCACAACGGGTGGTTCACGGAAAACAACGTTCGCAGAGCATTGTTCGCCTGGAGTGGCGAGTTACAGCACAATCGACTGGAGGAGTGGCTTAACGGCTATGCCTGGAACGATGAAAGCAATCCGCAAAAAGTGGGAATCATTTGCGCAGGAAATCTCCCAATGGTTGGTTTGCACGACGTATTGAGCGTTTTTCTCAGCGGTCACATTGCGTTCATTAAACTCTCGTCTGATGACAACCTGTTGTTGCCGGCATTGCTGAAGGTGCTTTTCCGGCTCGATGAATCGGTCGAAGCTCAGATTGTGTTTGCGGAAGGTCTTATGAAGGATATGCAAGCAGTAATTGCCACTGGGAGCAACAATACATCACGTTATTTCGAGCAGTATTTCGGGCACCTGCCGCATATTATCCGAAAGAGCAGAACCAGTATTGCCATTTTATCGGGTGAGGAAACGTTCGAGGAACTGAAGGCGTTGGGCCGTGATGTTTTTGCTTATTTCGGGCTCGGCTGTCGCAATGTGTCGAAGGTTTATTTGCCTGAAGGATTCGACATCGATCGCTTGTATAAAGCCTTGTACGAATACAACGCAGTCATTAATCACCACAAATACGCCAACAATTACGATTACAACAAGGCGGTGTGGCTCCTGAATAGGGAGCAACTGCTAGATAATGGGTTTTTGCTCCTGAAAGAGGAACAAGCGTTGGCCTCACCAACCGGAAGTCTTTACTACGAGTACTATGCAGACGAGACGACGTTGCGCGAAGGATTAGCAAAACGAGCCCACGAAATTCAATGCATGGTAAGCCGTCGCGATATTCCCTTTGGTGGCAGCCAGAGTCCGGCTTTGTGGGATTATGCCGACGGGGTGGATACGCTCGCTTTTTTGCTGGCGCTCTAATGCTGCACGAGGCATAGTTCATCTCTGAGAGCGTCTTGGACGCGCTGCTGCGCGTCCCTGCGGCGTCCTTTACATGCCTGATGCTTTGCTCATCGCGTTCCTCCTTCCGTGGGTCTCGGACGCGCTGCTGCGCGTCCAAACGATGCTCTTTTTCTTTCAATGGGAGGCGTCATGTATCACCCACAATAGGGTACATTTGCCCACCTTTGTATTAGAAAATCCATCATGAAACAAACGATATTCTCATTCTTAGTGCTAGCTGTTCTTTTCTCTTCTTGCGAAACAGAAGTGGATTTGAATGCGCCATACAAGAACACAACAGTCATTTTCGGCCTGTTGGACCCGGATTACAATGGAGACAATGTGATTTCTGTTCAGGATACGCAGTGGATTAAGATCAATAGGACTTTCCTAGGTGAAGGCGACAACAACGCTTACGCAGCTATTCGCGATAGCTCAGAATACAGCGACGACGATTTTGTGAAAAAGGTCGTAGAGCGAATTGTGGACGGTGATGTAGTGGAAGAATACGAACTGATTTCTAAGACCGTGAGCAACCGTCAAATGAATGGTATTTTCTACGGGCCTGAACAGACCATGTATTACTTCCTTCCTTCTGCTCCCGGGCTCAATCAAAATTCTGAATATCGCATTGTACTCGAATTTAAAGACGGTCGTGAAGTATCAGCATCTACCAAGGTTGTTAGCTACAACAGTTTCTCTTGGTTGACTCCACAGCAAAATGCAACGTTTATCCTGGCATCGGTTTCCACCAACGGCGGATTCAATTACACGTCGGAAGTTGCAATTCGCTGGAATGCGGCAACCAACGCCAATGTCTACGATTCGCGCCTTCGTTTTCACTATACCGAAATGGTCTACGAAACGGCTGACTGGTCAGGAACACCTATAAGCGTTACGCCAAAGTTTTTGGATTACTACCTCGGAACCATTTCGGACGACGAGATCACCAGCGGTCAACTTTTGAAGATCACGTTTGATGGTCGTGCGTTTTTCTCTTTCTTACAAAACAATCTGGTGGCCGACCAGCGTATCCGCAGAGTTATTGGCACATACGATTCAGAACAGCAACGCACAGAGTGTTTTGATGTGATGCTCACCATGGGTAACAATGATTTGAAGTCGTATATCGAAGTTAACTCGCCTTCTACCGGCGTGGTACAAGAGCGACCAATCTATACGAACGTCAGCAATGGAATCGGGCTGTTTGCATCACGAGGAACGCGCAACTTAATCAGTTTGCCGCTAGTTGCATTTGACAACAACCAACAACCCAATGCAGGTAATTTGCGTGCGCTTGTTCAAAGCGAATACACAGCAGCACTCAATTTCTGCGATCCGAACGGTTCTTCTGATTTTCCCTGCGGAAACTAATTTATTGCTTCATAAAACTCGCCTGAAGCAGCATGTTCTCATGCTGCAAACGGATGAAGTAGATTCCTGCAGGAAGTGCATCAACAGCTATGCGGTTGCTCATTAAAGTGCCCTCTTGCACGCTTTT
>CALQJP020000109.1 GCA_943330925.2 Chryseobacterium gleum | reverse complement strand
TGGACCGAGCAGCACTTCATTACTTCAGGTGAGGAAATTGAGTACCGCATCCGATTCCAGAACACAGGCAACGCGCCCGCCTTCAATGTGCGCATCGAAGATCAGTTGGATATTACTCGATTGAATCTTAATTCCTTTGCACCCATCGCGGCATCGCATTCCTACAGCACCATCGTAACTCCCGATGGCATGGTGCAGTTTGTTTTCGATAATATACAATTGCCCGATAGCGTGCACGATGAGCCCAACTCACACGGCTGGGTGGTGTACCGCATTCGGTCGTTCGATTCGTTGTTACCGCTTGATGTAATCAATAACTCCGCAGCCATCTACTTCGATGACAACGAACCGGTCATTACCAACACGTATTCGCACACTATTTTCTCCTGCGACCTCATTCCCGATCCAAACGGTGTGGATGCCACTTGCGAAAATCAGCCGGTACTACTCAATATTTTCCCTGAGTTGGATTATACCGAAACCTATACCTGGACAATCGATGGTGGTGTAGTCGCAAATGAAATGCTATACAACTTCCCTGCGAATGAAGCCGGCAACTACAACATCGTGCTCAATCGAACTAACCCATTTTGCAATGAGTACGATACACTGAATGTAGAAGTGTGGGCGATGCCGGGAAATGTCCTAACGAACCCCAATGGTGTTCTTATAGCCCCCGAAGGAGGAGTTTCATGGGAATGGTATCTGAATGGTGAGGCATTGGATTATAATTTTCCCGAAATGGTGCCCATGAATTCGGGTATCTACTCGGTAAGTACTACCAATGAATTTGGTTGCAGCTCACTCAGCAACGAGTTGAACATCATTATAGAAAATGTGGAAGAATCGAATGCCGGCCGTGTTCAGGTTTATCCGAATCCGGCGGGAAGCGTCTTGAATTTGATTATCCCTCAAGGTTTCCGAGGTGTTCGAATTTTGAATGCCACCGGACAGGTTGTATACGATGATGCTAACGCAAGCCTTGTTCAGCAACTGGATGTTTCGCAGTGGGCGGCCGGTGTATATCGAATCGAAACACATGGATTGAAAGGGGCTACACTTATGATCAAGTAATCAATCAGAAAATAAATTAAAAAGCCTCGCATCTGTGCGGGGCTTTTTTTATTGGAGCAGCTTTCGAAGTACGTCTGCCTTCATTTCCGTTTCTTGCCATTCGTCTTCGGCATTGGATCCTTCAACAATGCCACCGCCAACATGTAATTCGAAATGACTGTCGAAGACTTGCATGCAGCGCAGATTCACAAAATGAATTTCATCGCCCGATGGAAAGTGAAGTCCGATGCGACCTGCGTACAGTCGACGTTCGAAGTTGGAGTGGTCAAGAATGAACGCTAGAGCGCGCTCACGCGGCAATCCACAGACGGCGGGAGTGGGTTGAAGCTCACCGATGATAGCCGCGCTGCTTTGATTGGAATGAAATCGGATATCCGTTTTCAGATGGGCGAGGGGACCGGCCTGCGCGGTATAGGGTCCGTTGAGTTCAATCTGTGTGGCCTGGCAAATCGATATTTTTTCGAGGATGAAATCCGTTACGACTTGCTGTTCATGTTGAAGTTTGTCAGTCCAACGAAGGGCATGTGCATCAATGAATGGCTGTGTACCTGCCAGACTAACCGTGCGAAAAGTGTCTTCATGCTTGTGCAGCAATAATTCGGGTGTGGCGCCCATCCAAACACCATATTGTGGATGATGGAGAACATATACGAATGCATGGGGGTAGCGTTCTGTCAACCGTTCAAAGATGGTTTCAAGCGGTGTGGATTTGCGGGCCTCCTGTTTGATACAACTGATCACGACTTTTTCAAGCGCACCGTTTTGAATGGCTTCCAGAGCCGCGGTAACACAGCCTGCATGGTCGTGCTCCGCAGTGGCCAATTGAACGGCGTTGTTTACAAAAGGTGCGAAAGGGGAAAGATCGAGTCGAATGCCTTCGTCGGAAGTGTAGCCGGCTTCAGATGGCATGTGAAAGGAAAGACGCTGCCGCGTGGAATCAAACTCGCTGGGTAAGACACAGTGAGCGAAAAACGTATTGTGCGCTATGGCATCATCGATGGTCATCCCTTCTTTTCTTTCACCATGACGGTTAGACGGCTGGAGGCGATGAGTTGTTTTTCCTCATCCACGATATCGATGTTCCAAATGTGGATAGATCTTCCTTGATGAAGAATTTTTGCAATGCCCGTGACTGTGCCGTTTCGCTTCGACTTCACATGATTGATGTTGAGTTCTACGCCAACGGCAATTCCTCCGTTTGCTGCAGCGAGAAGGTGAGAGCCATAGCTTCCAAGCGTTTCGGCCAAAGCGGCACTTGCGCCACCGTGCAACAGTCCATAGGGTTGTTGCGTGCGATGGTCGACAGGCATCGTTGCCTCTATGTGGCCCTCGGCTATATGAGTAAACTCTATGCCCAGTGCACCAAGAAGCGTGCTGGAGGAAAGATTGTTTGCGTCGTTCAGGCTCATGGGGCGAAGATAGGGGGGAGGGTTAATGGTTGAAGGTTGAAAGTTGAAGGTTGGCGCCCCTAGAATCCTACAATCCGTTCAGTTTTAAGCAAAAAAAAACCGCCGAGTAGGCGGTTCTTTTTTTAATATCATGAATGTTAGAAGTTCGTCTGGTCCTTGTGATTGCGGAATTCCAAATCACTCTTCGCTTTTTCACCGAGAGAAGCATCTTTCTGAACTGCGTTGCGCAAGTTCGTTCCAACGCCGGCTCCGTCGCCGCTGCGAGCGCAGATAACTGCACGCAGATAGTCAGCTTTCGCAGAGCTATCACCGCTTGCGTCGATATCGCTCTTCGCTGCTCCGCTGTCTTTATTGAGCAGTTTCGCCAATGAAGAGTTGAATGTTTTGAAAGCAGCCATGTTGCTAACGGCGCCACTGTAGTTACCATTCTGAATATCGATGAGGCCTTTGTTGTAATTGGTTTCGGCACCGGCGCCTGCTTCATTGAAGTAGGTCATAGCACCTTTACGATCACCATTTACACGCTTCACTATACCCATGTTGTTAGCGGTTTCAGCGCACTTCTTCAGGCTGTAGGCTTTGTTCCAGTTGGTTTGAGCATCCGCAAGTTTGTTTTGCATGTAATACACGCAGCCGAGGTTGTTGAATGAGCGGTAGTCAGCTGCAGGCAGTGCTGTTGCAGCCTGATAGATTGCAGCTTTCTTATTCAAATCATCAATCAAAGAGCCTGCACGCATCAACTCTTCGTATTTCAACTGTGCAGGATTGCTAGAGCCGATTTGAACGAGTTCTTCATCGCTGTATCCCTGCAGATCGTAGTTGATCAGCACGCGGCAACGACGCAAACCTGGGAAGATGTCCTTTTGAATTTCGGTGTAGGTCTTAGATATGTTTTTGATCTCCTCTTCGCGTTTTTGCAAATCGGTGGTCATCTTCAATACGTTGATGATGATGTTACGATCTTCAATGTTTGAAGCTTCCATTGCAGAGCGGAAACCTTCCCAGTCTTCTCCTTTTGGAGTAAGAGTGAATAGGCTTTCAGGTGCATTGGTAAGTTTCATTTTCTTGGCAAGGTCCATAAAGGCCTTCTTGCCGGCATCGGCGCGTTCGTTGGCCAAGTTGTCGTTGAGTAACATTTCGCCTTCAGGTGAAGCATACGAAGTGAATTCAATTTTCTTGATTACCAGAGCTGGGTTGGTGGCCACGCTTTGCATCCATTTGCCCAAGTTCACCATGTCGGCTTGCTTCAGCTCAGCAGGCTTCAAGGTCGACGAGTTGTAGTCGAAGTTGATTTGCGTGCTGTCGTTGGTGTAGCTGAGCGTGCGAACGAATTGGTCTTTGCTCCAGATGCACTTGTCATCATTCTTAATGAGGTAAGGCGTAGTAATGATACCCTCACCGATTGCCAGTGCAGGGAAGTCGGTTTCTTTCTTACCCATGCGGCCGTGGATGCGCAACTCGAGTTTGCCGTTGGCCATTTCGGGAGTGTAAGCTACACGGTCGGTATAGGTAAAGCTCTTTCCGATTTTGAACGGAACCACGCTGCCATTGCCTACAGCTTGTTCACCTTGGTAGTAGCTTGTCTTGAAGCGGGTTTCCTTGCCGTTGTGCACGAACACTGGAATAGCTTCCATGCTTGCCTTTTTAGGGAAGTATTTAGGAGGAAATGTTCCGGAAACAGTCAAAGCCACAGTATCGCCGTGTACTTCGAGTGGGTTAGGATTAGACTTAACACCCATTTCTTGGGCAGCCTTCTCCATGGATTTTAAATTGGCGCATCCCACAACTATGGCTGCGCACAGAACAGCTGCGAGAAAATAGAAGCCGTTATTTTTCATGCGATTTAATTGAATTGGTTTCTAATAAAATTCAACCGCAAATTTAGTCAACCCATCCACGCTCAAAATGATAAAGTGGTGGTTTTGAAATCGTTTTTCAACATTGGTTCGTGCATGACCAACCAGCACGATGCTATTTGGGTGGGTTCTTAGCCCTCTTCGGCGGCAGTTCAGGCGCGTTTTTGAGTGTAACGACGCTCGATGCGGCAAGGACGATTGTCTTCAGATGTCGAAAGAAACCCGCAGAAATTCGTTCCACAGCGCATCATCGGGTGGGGGAGCAACAATGCATACAGGCGTTTTCTTGACGGGGTGCAAAAATTCGATTTTTCGAGCGTGCAAGTGAATGGAAGCGTTGTCGTTGGTGCGCTTGGCTCCGTATTTAATGTCGCCCTTGATAGGACAATTGAGGCTGGCCAGGGTGGCTCGTATCTGATGGTGACGACCAGTTTTGGGGTATACTTCTACAAAGGTGTAGTTGTCGCCGATGCCCACCACCTTGTAGCTCAACTCCGATTCTTTCCGGTCGGGACCGGCTTCGGAGTAGGCAAACGTTTTATTCAGCTTTTGATCTTTCCAGAGGTAGTTGATGATTTTTCCTTCTTCCGGGTCTGGAGTACCTTTTACAATGGCCCAGTAAGTTTTTTGGACCTCCCGATACTTAAACATGTTCGAAAGGCGGTTGAGCGCCTTGGTTGTGCGCGCATAAATTACTATGCCGCTAACCGGGCGGTCGAGGCGGTGAACCGTTCCTATAAAAGCCAAGCCGGGCTTATTGTATTTCTGCTTAACGTAGTTCTTTACCGTATCGCAGAGGGTTTGATCGCCGCTGATGTCGCTTTGAATGATGTCGGAGTTACGCTTGTTCACAACCACGATATGGTTGTCTTCGTAGAGCACGCGCAAATTCTCGACGGTGCTCATAATGATGGGTTCTTTCGGCGCTTGGCGCCAATCGCGTATGCCTTTTGAGGAAGGTGAATGTTGTTCCATGCTACTCGTTTAAATATGCGATGCCGTCATCGCTTCGAAGGGTATCCTTACGTTAGTACTGTTCTTTGGAATTGGGGAATTCACCGCCTTTAACATCCGTCACATAACGGCTAACAGCGTCGTGAATTTGTTCGCCCGCATTCATGTATCGTCGCAAAAAACGAGGGCTGAAGTCTTGGGTAAACCCCAGCATGTCATTAACAACGAGAATTTGTCCGTCAACTTGTGAGCCTGCGCCAATGCCGATGGTCGGAATTTCAATCGATTGCGTGACCTGCGCTGCCAGCGCTGCCGGAATTTTTTCCAGCACGAGAGCAAAGCACCCGCATTCATTGAGTACTCGTGCATCGCTTAGCAATCGCTCGGCCTCTTGTTCTTCTTTGGCTCGCACCTGGTATGTGCCGAATTTGTAGATGCTTTGTGGCGTTAATCCCAGGTGTCCCATTACAGGTATGCCTGCTGTCAGTATCCGTTGAATGGATTCGCGTATTTCAGCTCCGCCCTCCATTTTTACGGCATGTGCACCGCTCTCCTTCATGATGCGAATGGCCGAGTTGAGCGCTTCTTTTGAGTTTCCCTGGTACGAACCGAATGGCAAGTCGACTACAACAAGGCAGCGCTTCGCTGCCCTTACCACGCCTTGAGCGTGGTAGATCATTTGGTCGAGGGTAATGGGCAGTGTTGTTTCATGGCCTGCCATGACATTGCTCGCGCTGTCGCCAACCAATATGGCGTCGATACCGGCACCGTCTACCAAACGGGCCATGCTGTAATCATAGGAAGTGAGCATCGAGATTTTTTCTCCCCGGAGCTTCATTTCCTGCAAGGTGTTGGTAGTGATGCGACGTACTTCTTTATTAACCGACATGTGGCAAAGGTAAGATGCAATTCGGAGCGTTCAGTCATGTCGTATGACGAATCTGTGTATTCGACAATCGGATGTTTACAGACCTTGCAATGCACCAATCGTGTGGGCCGTCATTGTGTAGTAATTTGCACCGTATTTATTTTATATACCCTAAATCTGCTTATGAAAGCCTTCTTTCGCTTGGGAGTATGGATGTTGTTTCTGTCGCTGCCATTGGTTGGTAAAGCGCAGTGGGATTATGCTCAATTCAACATGTCACAAACCACAATCAGCAATTGTTTCGGACGATTGTATGATAGCGGTGGCCCTTCTGCTCCATACGGTTTGAATGAAAACATTACCACTGTCATCGAAGCTGACGGTATTGTAACACTCACTTTTTACGGTGCATTTTCGCTTCAGGAGAATGTTGATTTTTTGACCGTTTATGACGGGGCTGTCTCGGCCGGTGTCGTGTTGGGTGTTTTCACCGGACAGAATTTGCCGGGCCAACTGGTTGCAACATCGGGTACGGTTTCACTTGTGTTTACATCCGATGGCAGTGTCTCTAATGCTGGGTTCAGTCTGTATTGGTCTTCAGAAGTTGCCTTGCCATTAGCGCCGGGGCTCTCAGTTCCGAATCCTCCGGCCTGCGAGTCTTCGCAATTCAATGTTGAACTTTCGTCTTCTATACCCTGCGCATGGTTCAGCGGTGCGCTGTTTGAGGTTGCTTCCAGCTCGGAAGTTTTTGAGGTGGTTGAAGTGGATGCCAACTGTGCAGCAGGTATGACCGATTTTGTTACACTCACACTCGATCATCCATTTTCATTCAATTGCAATGTGCTTGTAAATCTTACCATGCAAATACCGGATGCATGCGGCACGCTGCATGAGTTTGAGTTGGGTACTTCTTTTCTATTTGATAACTGCCCTATCAATGCTCAAGTTATGGCCGAGTCGCCATCCGTTTGCCCTGGTGAATGCACTTCGCTCAGCGTTGAAACACTCGGTTGTTTCAATTACTCCTATGCATGGAGCGGAGGTTTGCCGCCCACAGCTGGTCCGCACACGATTTGTCCGGCAACAACTACTACGTATTCTGTTGTCATAACCGAGTTGGAAACTTCGCAGCAGCTTTCTCAATCCATTACCATCACCATCGAAAACGTAAACATTTTTACCCAAGACCAGACCGTGTGTCAGTCGGAACCCGACATCCTTCTGCAGGCAGGAACTACAGGTGTCTGGTCGGGGAGTGGTGTAATAGAAGGCAGCAATTACTTTGATCCGGATTTGGCAGGCGGCGGAGCGCACACCATTTATTTCAATTCTGCCAACTGTGTCGACAGCATGCAGATCGATGTAACT
>CALQJP020000108.1 GCA_943330925.2 Chryseobacterium gleum | reverse complement strand
TGCAGAATTGGGCTATGGCTGCTGATGCCATCAACCAAAGGGCGAAGGTGAAGCGGAGTTTCATGGAGACTAATATACAGGAATATAGGATGGAAGGATGGAAGGATTGTAGGATGGAAGGATTGTAGGATTGTAGGGGGGCGCGCGGCCGAGCGAAGCCGAGGCCATAAAGCGAGTTGAATGAACGATTCCTGCGAAGTCGAGGACGATCCCCGAGCGAAGCCGAGCGCGGTCCCCGAGCGAAGCCGAGGGCGGTCCCCGAGCGAAGTCGAGGGGGGGGGGTGATAATATTCCGACGAACATACTGGCCTCGACTGCGCTCTGCCACCGACATCATTCCAACGAAAGAGATGGCCTCGGCTTCGCTCGGCCGGGCGCTCAGACCAAGCGAAGCCGAGGTCCTTTTCAACCGCGCAAAAGTCGGTCCCCGAGAAGTCGAGGGAACGCGGCCGAGCGAAGCCAAGGCCCCATTCCGGAAAGTTTAGCATGCGAGAATGAATGCCCCTCACCCACCTAACACCTATTACCTATTACCTATCACCTAACCCCTATCTTAGCACCCTCAAATGCAAATGCAAGAACACCACCCCGTCATATTCACGCTGAGCAACGGCCTGCGCGTAGTGCATCAATACCTGCCCCGCGAGGTGGCTCACTGCGGATTGATGATTGGCGCGGGAAGTCGCGACGAACAAAGCAGTGAACACGGTCTTGCGCATTTTCTGGAACATTGTCTTTTCAAGGGCACCGTCAAGCGCAAAACGTTTCACATCTTAAGCAGACTCGATGCGGTGGGCGGCGAGCTGAATGCCTTTACTTCGAAAGAAGAAACGTGGATTCACGCTTCGCATTTGAAAGAAGATTATGAGCGCGCTATTGAACTCATCGCCGATATTTCGTTCAATGCTACATTTCCGGAAAAGGAAATCGAGAAGGAGAAGGAAGTCATCTATGACGAACTGAACAGCTACAAGGACAGTCCGGCCGATCTCATTTTCGAAGACTTCGATGAATTGCTGTTTGGCAAACATCCCTTTGGGCGCACCATCATTGGCACAGAGCAAAGCTTGAAGCGATTCAACCGCACGCACCTCGAGCGTTTTCGTAAGCGACTAATGCACCGCGACAACATCATCTTCTCTTCTGCGGGCAACATCAGTGCGGAAAAACTGCAAGCCTTGCTGGAAAAGCACATGGGAAGTTTCAAGTTGAATGCGAAGAAGCTGGAGCGCGAAAAAGTAAAGTCGTATCATTTCGAACACCGAGTTGAAAAGAAAGACATACACCAAGTGCATTACCTCATGGGCATGCCCGCCTATGACTTCGAACACAAAATGCGTCCTGCACTATCACTGCTCAACAACATCATTGGCGGACCTGCCATGAACAACAGACTGAGCATGCGCATTCGTGAAAAGCACGGCATCGCGTATCATGTCGATTCAAACTACAGCCCGTTTTCCGACACCGGTATTTTTACGGTCTATCTCGGCACCGATAAAGAGAATTTGAAAAAGAGCAAAGAGCTCATCTGGCAAGTGCTCAACGAGTTCAAAAAAGAACGCATGAGCGTGCGCGCCTTGTCAGACGCGAAGAAGCAAATCATTGGACAAATAGCCTTGGCCCAGGATAGCGGCAGCGCCATCATGTTCAACATTGCTAAAAGTCTGATGCTATTCAACCGCATCGACACACTGGAAGAACTGTTTGAGAAGATCCACGAAATATCGGCAGCCGATATTCACCATGTGGCGCATGATATTTTCAACCTACAGCGTTCTACCAGCATCACTTATACGAACTGAGTAAGCTACTTAAGTTGAAGGTTGAAAGTTGAAGGTTGAAGGTTGAAAGTTGGCGGAGGCCATGGGTAACCTTCAACTTTTAACCTTCAACTTTCAATCCCAATTTCCCTAAAGTGCTTTCCACGGCAAAGACTGCGCGTACCATGCGGCGAATAATCACCCCTATTCGCCGCAAAAATGCGGTGAATAATATCTTCGAAATGAAAAAAAAACGACGGAATGTGGTCATCATACCCCCGAAATACGGTGCACATCGCTGTTGTTGTCTTCTATTTCGTTTTTCACTTTACGAATTCGCTGCGCCACCGCTGCCATGTCGCTATATCCATTGTGAAAAAGCCACAGCAATGCCTCTTCACTGTTGTCGGCAGCGCGCGCCATTTTCTCAAGAACATCGTAGCCATTGCCGCGCAACCACAGTATAGCATTCGGCTTACCCTCTGCCCCGTTGATGAGCGCCATCAAATGCGGGAAGCCATTATCCATCAACCACTGCCGCGGCTCGGGCTGGTTGTGCAACGCAAACACAAACACCGACAATTCCGGATATCCGTTTTGCATGAGCCAGTCGCGGATGTCCTTGTTACCCGAGATTGCTTCGGCCCAGGCGAGGATTATTTTGGCGGGATAGGACATGGTAATGACTAATGATTAGTGACTAATGACTAGTGGCTAATGGCTAGTGACTAATGACTCATGAGTCGTCAGCCCTCATTAGTCATTAGTCATTGGTCACTAGTCATTATGAAGTTCAGCGCTTGAGGTGTGTAAATCGCGGCTCACCTTCTTGAACAAGCCTTGAAGCACCTTACCAGGTCCCACTTCAATTACTTCAGAACATCCATCGGCAATCATTTGTTGCATGGTTTGCGTCCAGCGCACGGGAGCAGTAAATTGCTTCACCAAATTCAATTTGATTTGTTCCGGATCACTCACCGCAGATGCAGTAACGTTTTGATACACGGGGCATATCGGCGCAGAAAAATGAGTGGCCTGAATAGCTGCTTCCAACTCTAAACGCGCCGGCTCCATGAGCGGACTGTGAAAAGCACCACCTACTTGGAGTTTCAATGCGCGCTTAGCGCCTGCTGCGGTAAGCGCTGCACATGCCGCATCGATTGCCGCATTTTCACCCGAAATAACCAACTGACCCGGACAGTTGTAATTGGCAGCAACCACCACGCCGACAGTTTCAGAGCAAATCCGTTCCACCACTTCATCCTCCAAACCGAGAATAGCGGCCATGGTCGATGGATTTTGTTCGCACGCTTTCTGCATGGCCATGGCACGCGCATACACGAGGCGCAGAGCATCTTCAAACGCGAGCGTCTTGTTGGCCACGAGTGCCGAGAATTCGCCGAGGCTATGACCGGCAACCATGTTCGGATGAAACGCGTCACCCAAGCAATTGGCCAATACAACACTGTGCAAGAAGATTGCAGGCTGTGTAACGCGCGTCTGCTTCAAATCTTCCTCCGTGCCGGAAAACATGATATCGGTAATTCGGAATCCAAGTATATCATTGGCTTGCTCCAACATATTCTTCGCATGAGCAGAAGCGTTGTAAAGATCTTGTGCCATGCCCGGAAACTGGGAACCTTGGCCGGGAAAAACGTATGCCTTCATTGGGTTGATGTTTAGATGTCAAATCTACGGGAAGTTTTTTTTAACCGGGGAGGCGCAGAGAATGAGAAGAGATTTTTTCTTTGCATTCTTTGCGACTTTGCGGTTAAAATAAAAAGTACCTTCACCGCATTCAAGGCACATGAGCAGAAGAACCATCATAATCGTTATTGCGCTGGCCATCATTTCGCTCGGCATAGTAATAGCCGGCCAGGTATTTTGGGTGCGCAAGGCCTATGCGTTGCAGGAAGAGCAATTCAACCGGAGAGCATTTGTAGCCATCAGTGAAGTGGTGCAAACCATCCGCATCATGAACCGCGACTCTGCCGCCACGGAGCCCGTGAGGCAAGTCTCCAACAATTATTTCATTGCCAACATCAACGACACACCGCAGCCCTATTTGCTGGAGAACCTATTAAAATCAGAATTTCAACGTTCTCATTTGCTTGAAGACTTTGAATACGGTATATACGACTGCTTCAACGACTCAATTGTTTTCGGAAGCAAAATCTCTTTCAAACCCGGTATCGAGCGCACGCAAGCGAAGCAAATACACAAGATCGAAAATTTCGAGCCGGACGGACATTACTTCGGAGTTGTATTTCCGAACAAGTCCTCCTTCATCTTGCAGCAACTCGACTTTTGGATGTATTCGAGTATTGTGATTTTGTTGATTGTCCTCTTCTTCAGTTACACGGTGCACGTAATGCTCAAGCAAAAACGATTATCGGAGATAAGAACCGACTTCGTCAACAACATGACGCATGAGTTGAAGACACCGATTTCAACCATTGGTCTTTCTGCAGATGCCATTCAGGGAGCACTATCCAACGCCGACACCGAACGTGTGCGCAGTTATGTAGACATTATCAAGAATGAAAACAGCCGCTTGAAAAGTCAGGTTGAGCGCGTGCTTCAAATAGCCTCGTTGAGTCCGAAGAAGGTGGCGCTGCAAAACCAGGAAATCGATTTTCATTCGCTACTCCAGAGTGCCGCGCAAACGTTTCGAATGCAGTTACAGGACGATGATGGCAGCATTACAACCACATTTCAAGCTCAGCATTTTCGGATCAAGGGCGATTCGGTGCATATCACCAACGTGGTATACAACCTCATCGACAACGCTGTAAAATACACCTCAATTACACCGCATATTCAAATTCGCACGACCTGGAAATCGGGATGGCTGCGCATTGAATTTGAAGACAACGGTATAGGAATCGAAAGAGCGAATCAAAAAATGATCTTTGAAAAATTCTATCGCGTTCCCACCGGCAACTTGCATTCTGTGCGCGGTTATGGGCTTGGTCTTTTTTATGTGAAAACGATTGTAGAGGCGCATAAAGGAAAAATACACCTGGCAAGTGAGCTAGGAAAAGGCAGCACGTTCGTGATTGAATTTAAAACGATTTAGCATGGTAAACACATCACATAGCGCAATGATATTATTGGTGGAAGACGACACCAATCTAGGCTTCGTAGTGCAAGACATTTTAAAGGCAGAAGGCTTTAAAGTGCACCTGTGTAAAGACGGCAAGGAAGGGCTGATGCAGTTCAACAAAGAATCGTATGACTTGTGTTTACTCGACATCATGATGCCGAAGAAAGACGGCTTTTCGCTGGCAGAAGACATCCGCAAAGTCAACAGCGAAATTCCGATTATTTTCCTTACGGCAAGGGAAATGACGGAGGATAAAATCAAAGGACTGCGCCTCGGAGCCGACGACTACATTACTAAACCCTTCAGCGCCGAAGAATTGATTCTTCGAATAAAAGCCATCCTCAAACGGAATCCGAAATTCAAGGAAGAGATCAGCGAAAAGAACATATCCACCATTGGCAATTACGCCTTCAACGCTGCAAATTTCGAACTCACCATTGAAGGCAAACGAATAAAGCTGACGAAGAAAGAAGCGGATCTTCTCAAGATACTTTCAGCTCACATAGGCCAGGTGATTGAGCGCGAAATCATTGCCAACATGGTTTGGGGCGACGACAGTTATTTCGTTGGCCGCAGCATGGATGTGTTTATCACCAAGCTGCGCAAGCACCTGAGCGAAGACCCGCGCATTGCGATCGTGAATGTGCATGGGGTTGGGTTTAGGTTGGAAGTGACGAATGACTAGTGACGAATGACCAATATGAAAGGTGCGACTTAAAAAAAGCAGCCTTAACACATTAGCCATTCGTCACTAGTCATTTGTCATTTAATAAGCTGTCCACCCGCCATCCGCCACCAGCACTTCCCCGTTGACGAACGACGCATCGTCGCTTACCAGGAATAGAGCTGCCGCAGCAATTTCATCGGGGTCGGCCATTTGCGGCATTGAGCCCGCTCCTGTCATCATGCGTTCGTAGCCAAGCGCATTCGGACGCATGTGCGCTCCGATGTTAGTCTTTACTCCGCCCGGAGCAATTGCGTTGCAACGAATGCCCGTGTTGGCATACATGAATGCAATGTTTTTTGTGAGCCCAACAACACCATGCTTCGACGTCGTGTATGCTGCTCCGGCACGCGCGCCTTGCACTCCTCCAACAGAAGAGATATTCAAGACAACGCCCTTACCTCGTTCTATCATGCCGGGCAGTACTTCATGACACAGATAAAACGTACCATGCAGATTGACGTTCAGCACATGATGCCATTGCTGAATTTCCAGCTCCGCTGCAGGAATAAAATCGTCCATGATTCCGGCATTATTCACCAGGATATCAATGCCACCTACTTCAGCCAAAATCTTGGCAACAACCTGCTTTACTTCGAAGGCTTGACCCACATCGCACACTTCGCCCCAAGCCAGATTTCCTTCCGACACGATTGCCTCGACCACTTCCGATATACCGGCGTTGTTTACATCCAGCACCACCACCGTTGCACCTTCCCTTGCAAATGCAAACGCAATGGACTTTCCGATTCCCGATGACGCGCCCGTGACTACGGCAATTCTATTTTCCAATTTCCTCATGCTAATACTGTTTTAGTTAATTTTATTTCCACTTCACCATTGTGAATGCTTTCAATACCGTGAATGAGCGCATCCGGGTTGAACGATATACTATCAATTCCGCATTCAACGAGGAAGGCGGCAAAAGCAGGATTATCGCTTGGTGCCTGCCCGCACAAGCCAACCTTAATGCCCGCGTTGTGCGCTGCCTCAATGGTATGCGCAATCATCCACTTCACCGAATTGTTCGACTCATCGAACAGAGGGGCAATCGTTGAAGAATCGCGATCGATGCCCAAGGTGAGTTGTGTAAGATCATTGGAGCCTATGGAAAACCCATCAACCAGTGCGGCAAACGATTCGGCCTCTATTACGTTGCTTGGCAATTCCACCATCATATACACATGCAGACCATACTCGCCCCGAACCAAATCATACTTCGCCATTTCCTGTATAACCAACTCCAATTCATGAACGGTTCTGCAAAATGGAATCATCACTTTCACATTGGTAAGCCCCATGGTTCGCCTCACTCGGTCGATGGCTTTGCATTCAAGGGCAAATCCGTCTCTGTATCGTTCATGATAATAGCGCGACGCTCCGCGAAAACCTATCATCGGATTTTCTTCATGATCTTCAAATGACCGGCCACCCAGCAAAGCACTATACTCGTTTGACTTAAAGTCGCTGAAACGGACAATAACATCTTTGGGATAAAAAGCAGCTGCCATGGTAGCAATGCCTTGCGACAAACGGTCCATAAAATAAGAAGCCTTGTCGGGGTATCCCTCTGTGAGCGCATTAATAAGCGCACGATCCTCAGGATTTCCCAATTCTTCGAATCGAACACAAGCCATAGGATGAACCCGAATTACATCGGCAATCAAGAACTCCAGGCGCATTAATCCCACTCCTTGGTTGGGATAAAACGACCACTCGTATGCCTTTGCAGGATCGGAAAGTACCAGCATGGCCGCAGTCGTCGTTGACGGAATCTTATCCAGCTTATGCACTATCTCTTTGAACGGGACCTGACCGCTGTATACCCGACCAATCTTGCCTTTTGAGCAGTCGACCGTTACCCAATCGCCATCGCTTATTAACTCAGTAGCACGCTCAGCTCCTACCAGAGCCGCTACACCCAACTCACGCGCAACAATCGCAGCATGACTTGTGCGTCCTCCGTGATTGGTCACTATTCCAGAAGCTTTCTTCATCACC
>CALQJP020000107.1 GCA_943330925.2 Chryseobacterium gleum | reverse complement strand
TAGTTGTACAAGACCTGTTTTACGTTCTTCAACCACAAGGTAGTCTTTGAAAATCTCAATGCCTTCCAGCAACACATCGGCGCGGTGAGCAATCACCTCCTGCCAGTTTTCCTTCGTGGTAGCGGTTTCCGGACAACTCATGAGTCGGAAGTTCTTCGCCTCGAGGTTGGTGGTAATGTAGAAGCGATCACCGAAATGATCGATGCTGTATTCGAGGTTGCGTTCACGTGGTTGTATCACCTTGAAGTCGCCCACGGGCGCATCGGCACTCAACACACGGTATTCGTTGCTCAGTGTTTGGTTGGAACCAATCACCATGTATTTCTTACTCTTCGTTTTGTAAACGAAGCATGAAAACTCTTCATCCTTTTCTTCAAACACGACCACGTCGTTTGCTTGTGGCGTGCCCAGCGTGTGCTTCCAAATCTGAAATTCGCGGAGTGTTGTTGGGTCTTTCTTTACATAGAACAATGTCTTGTTGTCGTTGGCCCACACAGGGCAACCCGCAATGCCTTCGATTTTATCGGTCAGCATTTCGCCTGTTTGGATGTTGCGAAATGAAGCGGTGTAAATACGACGGCTTACCATGTCTTCACTATACACAACAATCGTATTGTCTTCACTCACATCGATTCCGCCCAGCGCCCAGTAGTCGTGGCCTGCGGCGAGCGCCGGGCCATTCACCAATACCTCTTCAGCGCCTGTTTCCATGCTATCCTTTTTGCGGCAGTTGAACGCATAGTCTTTTCCCGCCTCAAAGCGCGTGTAATACCAATAGCCATTGTCCTTCACAGGCACACTCTGATCGGTTTCCTTGATGCGACCCTTCATTTCTTCGAAGAGTTTTGTTTGAAACGCATCGGTGTGTGCTAGCAACGACTTGGTGTATGCATTCTCGGCGTTCAAGTAGTCGAGCACATCCTTCGTTTGCTCATCACGCGAGGAATCGGGCGCATTTTTCTGCTCATCGCTGAGACGCATCCAGTAATAATTATCGACACGGGTATCGCCGTGTTCGGTCATTTCGAAGGGAATTTTCTTGGCCATAGGAGGCGTTAGGGATTGGTTTTCACGCTGCGGATTTTCCGCGCAGCCTGCGGCGAAAATAAGGGTGGCAAGTGCGATTATTCGGTTCATTGTATTGGAAAGGAGGAATTGGTAATTACAAATAACTTGAAACTCAGTCGTCGTTTTTCAGCACACGCGAAAAATAATGAACACAGTTGATATCCATTCTCCTGTTATCGGTTAGTGCACATGTGCTCAATGTGCCGATATGGCTGCGCGCAGTAATTCCTGCGTGTAATCCACCATGAAATGCGGGATATCTTGTCCTTTTCTGCGAATAGCGAATGCGCGGAAGCTCCGCGTATGATTAGCGGCAACCGCCCGGGGTTGTTTTTCCAGGCAACGAGTTGGGACTTTACGGCTCTTTGCATAAACAAATGGGGTTTTGTGTAAAATCACTTCAAAAAGCCCATTTGTTTGTGTTTTTGGGTTGCGGTTTGATGAAAATCACTACAGCATGGCGACCTCTCTCCAGGGCAATACCGCGCACCCATTCGATCCTTGCTGCGCGATTTCTCCCCCGTAAAGCAACATTCCGTTGTCGTTGCGCTGAACCCGCTGCCAGAAAGCGATACTCCGAAACATGGAGGCGTTGACCTTGGCAGACGATTTAATCTCAACGCCCCGATCAACTCCGTCAAAGTTGTACACCAGGTCAATCTCATTGCCGGTGCGGTCGCGTAAGAAGTACATCATGGACGCATCACCGCGGTTGAACTTATTTTTCATAATCTCGGCAATCACCCAATTCTCGAAAATCGCTCCGTATGAAGGATGCTCCAGCAACGCCTTGCGCGATGTCAAATGAAGCAATCGACACAGCAAGCCGGTGTCATAGAAATATAGCTTCGGACTTTTGATGATGCGCTTGTTGCTGTTGGTAAACCACGGACGCAACAGGAAAACAACAAAGCTTGCCTCTAGCACGCCAATCCACGAGTCGATAGTTTTCGTATCAACGCCCACCTGCCTTGAAAGCTCATCTCGATTCACGATTTGACCTGATGCCTGGGCACACAGCGTGAGCAGCTTATTAAAAGCTGCCAGATTGGTAATGTTCTTAATACTTCGTACATCACGCTGCACATAACTATGAATGTAACTGTCGAGCCAAACGCTCGCCTGGATGTCTTCGGCCCATATCTCAGGATAACCTCCGCGCAACACATAGTCAGCCACGTGTTTCTTCTCCATTCCCGCAGCACTGAGCTCAGCATAACTCAATGGCAAGAGCGACAGGTATCCGACACGCCCTGCTAACGATTGCAGCGTGGAATCCAACATGAGCAGCTGCTGCGAACCGGTAATAATGAACTGTCCTCGGCGCGTCTGATTATCGAGCACTTCTTGCAACACACGCAGCAGCAGCGGAACACGCTGCACCTCGTCGAAGATAGCGCCCGACTTGTACTTCATGACAAACGCATGCGGATCAGACTCGAATTGAGTCTGCATCGACGGATTTTCAAAATTGACATAGGGCTTCTTCAACAGCATTTTGCTGAGGGTCGTTTTGCCGCTTTGGCGCGGACCAATAATGCATAGCGCCCGGAATTGCTTCAAGCAAAATTGTGCATAAGGGAAAATGTCACGCGTAATCACCTGATTCCATTTTTGTCAAAAATAAGCGAAAATGGAATAAGACTCCAAAAATGACATGGCAATCCGAGGAACATCAACGGACTGCCGACGGTGCGTCGCTATCCCGGCTTGTAATTCAAGGTGCCTGCATGGCAAAGTGTAGGGCGTTCATCTGTCGCAGCGCGACGCACCACAGTGCGTCGCTACCCTGGATTTTCGCGAATCACTCGCCACTCGCCATTCGCCACTCGCCATTCGCCACTAGCCACTCGCCATTCGCCATTCGTCACTGGTCACTATCAATAACTGCTTCCATCGGCAAGAATAACCTCACCAACGTTCCTTCAGCGGGCACAGCTTCTTCGCTGCGGTCTATGATGACGATGCTGTATGTGCTGCCGGTAAGCGCGCTCAAAATACTGAGGCGCTCTTCGTTCATCTTCAAAGCTAAACTTTCATGTCCCTCGCGCTTCCTGCCCGCTGCGGCCTTCATGCCGATGCCGTTGTCGCGTATCTCTACTTCGAAATGCTTGCCTATGGCGCGCAAGGAGATGTCGATGTGACCGCCTTTTTCTTTCGGTAATATGCCATGTATCACAGCATTTTCTACATACGGCTGCAACAACATGGGAGGTATCGATATGTCGTACTGCTGTAATTCTTCCATGCCGTGCAAACTGCACGTGAGCTTGTCGCCAAAACGCAACTTCTCGAGCTTCATATACAGCTGCAGGCCCTCAAGCTCTTCCTCTAAGGGGACCAGAGCCTCCAGGTTGTTCTCCAAGTTCATGCGTATCAAGCGTGAGAAGTCGATCAAAAACTCGTTCGCCAGCTCGGGCTGATTGCTGTTGATGAAATGCTGAATCGAATTGAGTGCGTTGAAAATGAAATGCGGATTCATGTTCGCATTCAAGGCTTGCTGTCGCAACTCCGACATCTTCGCGCGCTGCAACAATCGCTCGCGCTTGCTGCGGTAGAAAAGCATGAAGCCTCCTGCAGCTCCGCCTGCCAGCAACAACGCTACGAGCAATCGAAACCACCACGTAGCAGTGAAGTGTTGATCTATGACGAACGTTGACAATGCGGGCTCACCCCATACTCCGTCTTCGTTGAGCGCGCTCACTTCAAACACATAATTGCCTGCAGGCAACGACCAAAAATCGACCGTGCGCGAATTGGTTTCCACCCAATCGTCGGTAAGTCCCAGCAAACGGTAGCGATACGTCGTATTGGCTCCCGTGCGGAAATTGAAACTCAAAAACGTGAATCGCACATTGTTTTGGTCCCAACCAAGCGAAAGGTTGGGCACAATGTCGAAACTCTTGTCGCCCACCGATAAATGCTCAATGTACACAGGCATGGCCTCGGTGCGCAACGATGCTGCATTCGGATTGAACACACACAAACCACTGCCTGTCGCGGCGTAAAACGTACCATCTGCATAAAGCAAGTCGAACACCTCGGCCGAGGGCAATCCTTTTTGGTAGTTCACCTGAAAATAACTCCACTGCCCGGGGTTGTTGCCCAATGCGTTGATGCACTGCATACCCTTGGCGGTGCCCGCCCAAATGCGGTTATTGCCGTCGATGGCTAAGCATTCAATGGTGTTCGACAACAGTCCTTCTTCTTCACTCACAGCGAACGTGTCGCCGGGCTTGTAGAAAACAATTCCTTTGCCTCGGGTGGCTACCAAGAGGTATTCACCCCATTGGATGATATCGGAAATGGAGGCTTTGTAATTCTTTACTTCTTCAATGGCTTGCACACCTGCATTGGTGTAGAGATAAAGTCCGTCGTTGGTGCCTAGCCACAGCTGCTGTTTGCTGTCTTCGAAAAGAGCAGGTGTGCGCAACTTATACATCGCGGTGTCGGCTCGTCGCCATCCTGTTTGTGCGTCGTAAAAGGCCAGCCCGTCGGCTAACGCAAACGCGGTGCGGCCATCGGCCAGCACGATACTCTTGCGCACGATGGCCAGACTGTCGAGTATGCGCTCGCCTGCTCCGGAAAGATCGCTCAGCAGGGGCGTCTTGCCGCGTATGAGCTTTCCGTCGGAGGTGAGCGAGAAGTCGAAAGAAAGTCCTTTTAAGTCGACCGGTGTGATGCTGCGCAAACTGTCGTTTGCACCAAACGAATAGATGTTGCCCGCGGCATCACTGGCATACACGGTTTCGCCAAATTTCTTTACAGAAACAAATTTGCTCTGCTTCGTGGGCTCATCGGTTTGGATGGCCACCATGTCGAGGCTGGGCACGAAAAACAAACCGTTGTTGCGGTCAGCAAACCAGTAGTTGCCTCCGCGGTCTTGCACCATGCCCGAAATGTATTGTCCGGGAAAGTAATTGCGCGCATTTCGCATGCCGCTCCTATAGTCTTGTATGAGGTATGCGCCATCGCCTTTGCACAGCCAGAGGTTGCCGTTGCGATCTTTGTCGAGCGATGAAAATTCTTTGAGTGTAGTGCTGAAATACGCCTCCACATTGCCCTGTGTGTCGAATACTACATAGGCTTCGGGGCCGGCGAGAGCCCATAGGTCGGGGCCAATTTCTACGCTGCATGAAAGTTTACAGCTTTGTGAAACACGCAACAGGAAGTTGATTTTGTCGCGCGTTATTACTTGATCCGGCCCTTGCGGTTCGCCTGTTTTTAACGCAAGCAGTTTGTTGCCGGCTTTGCGCAGATAATACATTACCTCTTTCGCTTCTCCTTGCACCTGTGGTATAAACTCTTGCACGCTGTCGCCTACACTCTTGAAGACCTGTGTGCCATACATGGTGGTAACCCACATGGTGTCTTGCTCGAAAAAGAGTGATGCGGGACGCTCTTTGCCCTTCAGTTTTTTCTTGATGGCGTCGTTGCCATTGTATAAGCGGATGCTGTCGTTTTCGAAATAGGCATATTGCGTTCCGCACAAAAACCAAATGCGTCCGCGCAGGTCTTCGTGAATGAGCAATACGTTGTCGTTGGGTAAACCGTGTCGGGTGGTGAAAACCTCAAACCCGTATCCGTTGTAGCGCGCTGCGCCTTTATCGGTAATCGCCCAGATGTAGCCTCTACTATCCTCTAAAATGCCGTTGATGCGTGTGGAAGGCAGTCCGTCGCGTGTGTCGAAATGTCGATATGAAACGTGTTGACGTATCTGTGTTACTGCATTCAGTTGCAATAAACCAAAGACACAAATAAGCAGGCAGCGTAGCAATCTCATCAAGGCTTCAGGAATCTATTTTTAACGGCATCCAAAAACAGTGGAAGCCTGCGTTTGGCAATTTGCAGTTTGGTGCCATCCATCAGTTCGGCCATTCCACCTTCATCGCGGATGTATCCTTTCAAATAGTTTACGTTGATGATGTGCGAGTTGTGAATGCGAATGAAGTCGGTTTCATTCAGGAAGTCCTCGAAGTGTTTCATGGGCTTGCTTACCAACACTTTCTCGCCGTTTTTCAGGTGAACATTGGTGTAGTTGCTATCACTCTCGAGTCGCACCAAATCGTGCACGCTTTCGAAACGATAGCCGGAAAAATCGGGTAGTGCAATGCGCATCGGTCCTTCTTGCTTCGAGGTCTGAACCATCACTTTGAGGGCGTCGGCATATCCTTCCTCGAAGCCAGGGTTTTGTTTTTTCAGCTCCAGTAACTGCTCGAGTTTTTCGGCTGCTCCCTGCAGTTCTTTGATGCTGATGGGCTTCAGAATGTAGTCGATGGCGCTCGAGCGAATGGCCTTCATGGCATACCGATCAAAGGCAGTAACAAACACCACCATGGGTTTGTACTTGTCGAGTTTGCCGAGAACACTGAAGCCATCCATATCCGACATGTGCACATCCAGAAAGATGGCGTCGGGACGAAGTTCTTCAATGCGGTGAAGCCCATCGAAACCGGATACAGCCAATCCTACTATTTCTAGTTGCGGGCAGTACTTCCCGATGAGCGCGCTCAGGTTGTCTCTGGCATTTTTCTCATCGTCGATGATTAGACATTTTACCATAATGAGTGGGGCGTTTTACAGTTTGGGCAAATGAAAACGCCTTCGAAGGGCTCTGTTCTGTTTTTTGAGAATTCGGGGTGAAATTATGAGAATTCGTTTAAAAAGGATTGTAGTGTAGTAGGATTGTAGGATTATAGTGAGGAAGGCCGCAGCCTTCATCCAATGGCGGAATGCCCAGCCCACGGCTTCAGTCTTGGGGATAGGATTATAGGGGTGTAGGATTGGAGGATAATAGTGAGGAAAGCCGCAGCCTTCATCCAATGGCGGTATGCCAAGCCCACGGCTTCAGCCGTGGGAAGAGGATTGTAGGGGCGTAGGATTGTAGGATTATAGTGAGGAAGGCCGCAGCCTTCATCCAATGGCGGTATGCCCAGCCCACGGCTTCAGCCGTGGGAAGAGGATTGCAGGGGCGTAGGATTGTAGGATTATAGGGGGGCGTATTGCCCCATTTCAAAGCGAGAAAAATCCTATGAGGTCGAGGCTTTGGTCCATATCGCTGATAACAATGAATTCTCAGGCCTGGCATGGTTGCAATCGAAGAAGGGTTGGGCCATTACCCACTATAATCCTATAATCCTACACCCCTATAATCCTACCTAAGAACTACCCGCTGATGCGCATACACGCCCTCGCCCTGAATGAGCAACTCGTATATGCCACCCGCTGCTCCTTCGCGCTGAAGGGTGCAAGTGCCCTGGCATTGCGAGCGTGTGTTGATGAGTCGACCGGTTAAATCGCGGAGCTCTACACGGTAGAAGCCATGTGCGGGCAAATCGATGCGCAGTTCGTTTTCCATGGGGTTTGGGTATACGCGAATGCCCAGGGCATCGGCTTCTACAACACCCACGATGTAATTGGTTACGCCGCTCATGGTGCTGCAACCGCTGATGCTGGTTACTTCTACGCTGTATGCTCCGCCTGCCGACATGGTGTAACTGTTAGAAGTGGCGCCTGCGATGGGCTGGCCATTTAAATACCATTGCCATGCGTCGCC
>CALQJP020000106.1 GCA_943330925.2 Chryseobacterium gleum | reverse complement strand
CTGCCTATGTATGCAGAGCTTACCAATGAGCAAGTACAGGCTGTGATTTCAGCCATAAACGAATATTGATCTAATAGAATTCAGCTGTGAGCAAACGGGTGCTTCAATTGGGAGGAGGTGTGCTGATGGCACGCTCTATTCAAAAAATTCAAGAACTCGGCTATGAGGTGTATTGTGTCGACATGAATGCACAAGCACCTGCATTCGCCTATGCCGATGGCCATGCAGCAGTGAACATCAGCGATGTTGAAGGCGTGGGGCACTATGCCGATGCCATTGGCGCCGATGTTGTGCTTGCACTGAATGATGCCGGTGTGCTTCCGGCTGTATACGCCAACAAAAAGCGTGGACTGAAGTGCTACGATCCGGAACAGGTGAAGTTCTTTACCGACAAAGGATACATGCGTGAGCGCTGGAAAGAGTTTGGCGTTGCGCAACCCCAATTCGAAGTATGCACCTCTGCCGAGGAAATTGCAGCAGCCGTGCAACGCATCGGATTTCCATGCATCGTGAAGCCTTGCATGATGTGGGGGAGCAGAGGAGTAAGCAAAGTGAACAACGAAAATGACATTGCCTTTGCGACTCAGTTCGCCATGGAGAATGCCCGCGGAGCCCGCTACATCGTGGAAGAGTTCATGAGCGGAACAGAGGTGAGCATTGAAGGTCTTTTCAAAGACGGCAGGGCCTACATTCTGGCCAAGGCCGACAAGGAATTGCAGCAACACGATAATTACCGTGTTACGATTCAGATTAACTACGAAGCGGCCTTGCCCGATGCTATTCTTCAGGAAATTGACGAGCTGGTATCGAAAGCCGGTCGCGCCATGGGGTTCGAATCGGGGGCGTTGCATGCGGAGTGCATGGTTACTCCCGAAGGAGTAAAGATGATAGAAATGGCGGGTCGCCCCGGAGGCGGACACATCTTCGGAGCTATTGTAGAGTCTGTTTCGGGAGTTAGCATGCCACAGGCATTGACGCAGATTTTGCTCGGTGAAGACATTGACCCTTCAGCTCGATTTCACCGCGGGGCGTGCTACAAATTTTTTAATGCGCCCGATGGGGTTTTTCAACGTGTAGAAAATATATCACAGGCATCGAATATGCCGGGTATTATCGATCTTGGGTTTACGATGGCGGAGGGAACCGTGGTGCGAACCATGGACCACGGTGCCAATCGACCCGGATATATTGTTTCTGAAGGTATAAACCGCGCTGAAGCCATAGGCCGTGCTGAAGCTGCTTTCGCGGCGCTAAAATTCAATATGTTATGATTATTGATGCAAATGTGCACATTACAGCAAACGGCAAGTGGTTCACAACACCTCACGATGCTTCGATTGAACGGCTTCGCGCATGCATCGAAGAAGCCGGCATCGATGCAGCCATTGCAGTTCCATTACCCGGAACGATAGGCAACTCCGAACAGGAAAAGTTGATAGCCTCCGACAAGAAAATTCTTCATGCATGCACGTTCAATCCGGCGGCTCACGATTCACCTTCAGCAGCCTCAGCGGCCTTTCGGGCGGAGTTTGGCGACGGCAAAAAACGGTTCGTGAAATTTCATAACCGCTTTGGAAAGTACCATGCCGCCGACGAACGATTTTATGCAGTGGTGCGTGCAAACGATGAATTAGAAATACCGATGGTCATAGGCGTGTGCGGTTTACTGCACGACCGCAATACACCGGGGGCAATCGATCCTGCCGTTTACTTCTTCGATCTCGCGCAAACGATGCGCAACAGCAATTTGATTATCATGCACGGTGGTGGCACACGCATTTTGCAGATTGCCGAAATGTGTCGCGACCTGCACCATGTGCACATCGATTTAAGCATGACGCTCTCCAAGTATAAAAGTACCTCGGTGGCAAGCGATATACGCTGGCTTTGTCATCATTACGACCGACGCATTATTTGGGCAAGCGACTTTCCGGAGGTCTCCATTTTGCAGGCGTTGCAAGACTTTGATGAAGTGGTGGGCCCCATTGCACCCGAGAAGCGAGCAAATATTTTAGGGCTCAATATTGCGAAATTGTTGGATATTGCATTGCCTTAACCCACCGACGATTCATGAAACTCATTTCGTTTGTAATACCGTGTTACAATGAAGCCGAAGGTCTTCATTTGCTTATTGAGCGCCTCGATGTTTTCGTAGCTCGTCTGCGCAATAAGGTGAATGTAGAAGTGCTGTTGGTCGACGATCATTCGACGGACGGTTCTCCGGCGCTGATGCACCGACTGTGTGCAGAGCGCGACTACCTCAAGTTTATTCGTCTTTCACGCAACTCCGGGAGCCACGTGGCCATCATTGCGGGCATGAAATACTGCAAGGGTGACGCGGCTGTGTTCCTTGCCGCCGATTTGCAGGATCCGCCCGAGCTCGTTGAAGACATGATCGTGAAATGGGAAGAAGGCTACGACGTAACCTGGGCGGTGCGTGCCGAGCGACGCGGTGTGTCGCGCACCTCGGTTTTTTTCTCCAATATGTTTTACCGATTGCTCAACAGCACGACCGACATTCATTTTCCGAAAAAGGGTGCCGATTATGCCTTGATGGATCGCAAGGTGGTTGATGGGCTGGTACAGTCGGCCGGCAGCAAGCCTAGCCTTGGAGCTCTTATCTCGTGGCTCGGATTTAAGCAAACAGAAATTCCTTATGTGAAGGAGGAGCGCAAGTTTGGAAGGTCGAAATGGACATTGTCCAAGAAGCTCAACGCGTTTGCCGATGCTTTCGTTGGGTTTTCGTATCTGCCCATGCGCTTCATGTCGCTGGTAGGATTTGTTGCCGCGTTTTCCGGTTTCTCCTATGCTCTTTTTGTAGTCGTCATGCGTTTTATGGTGGGCCATCCCATCGAAGGCTGGGCATCACTGATGGTAGTAACATTGATTATTGGCGGACTTCAAATGTTGATGCTGGGCGTACTTGGTGAGTATCTTTGGCGAAATTTGGAAGAGTCGCGCAAACGCCCGCTGTTTCTCATTGAAGACCATAAAGGAATTGAACCGTGAATTTTATCCCAGTAGTAATCTATAGTATCGTGTATGCAGCGCTCAATGTGTCGGGTGCAGCACTCATCAAAACCGAATTGAAAGGAACCAAACTGAGTGGCCTTTCGGAGTACTTTTTCTTTTTGTTTCGCTTTCGGGTGATGGCAGGGTTTGCGGTTGTATTCATCTCTGCTTTGGTGCTCATCAAAGCGCTGAGTATCGCAAAAATTTCACTGGTCAACCCGGTTGCCACAGGAGTCAACTTCTTGTTTACCCTGGCAGTTGGGTATTTTCTTTTCGAAGAACGAATTGGATGGGCACATTACCTGGGCCTGGTGCTCATCTTGACGGGCATTCTGATCATCAGCGCGGCTGAGCGTTGACACTGCGCTTGGCTTTCCACTGTGCGAAAGCGCCGGCAATCATGAGAATAAAAAACGGGAATGACGTTGCCAGATAACGTTGCTCGATATATCCCAGATAGCTCAGTACTGCAATAAAACTGAAGGGTAGAAACGCCCACAACAACAGCTCACGTCGCATCCGGATGAGCCACCAGGCGGCTACAAACATTGCCAATGCATGCACCAGCCAAAGCGATAGTAAACTCCACGTCTTGATTCCTTTTTGCACCAGGTTCATTTTATCGACCGACGGAAATGGAATATCGTCTATGCGGCCGGGGAAAAGAAAGAGCCGCGCGAAACGAATTTTGTTGCCTACACGGTAATCCCACACATGCTCATTTTTATAGGATGCAGTATATGTGTTTGCCCGTTGCACCACCGATTGCTGCAGTGAATCGTGCGCACTTGGTGTCAATGAGGTGTCGGAAAGTGCGCGGTAATCGGAACGCAGTTGCACGAGTTCACCTTCTTTCATGCAGGCGGTAAAGTGGCGTTCAATGAATGGGCCTTGGGTTCGATCGTTGATGGGCTGATTAAAAAACCAGTACGCACCGCCTCCTTTCGACCAGGGTTGGAAATCTTCCCCCAACGTAATTATCAGGTTTCGAATGGCCGTGAGCTCGGGGGTAAGGTTGGACATGCATTCATCCAATGGCGCTACCAGCACCACATTGCGTCCATAGGTAATGTGGTTGCGGAGGGTCCAAGCCCCGAGTGAAAGCGCCAGAGGCAGCGCTAACAGAAAACCGGCCTGCACTATTTTTTTTCCTGCTTTCCAATGATGGAATAGCACCATAGCGGCCATAACCGGTGCTGCAAGCAAGGTGATTTGTCGGAGGAAAATGGCCCAGGTGAGAAACAAACCCGCATATAGAAGCAGCGATTTACGGTGCGATAGAAAGTAGGATGAAAGAAAGAAGAAAGCAGTGATGAGCGCAGAAATACAAAAGCTGTCAGACAGCAGGTACACATTCCGCAACGCAATAAAAGTTGTAGCACATGAAAGAAGAATGGTTGCATGAAATGCTCGTCGGTTCGCGAATAAGCGGAAGGCCAGTATGGCCAGGAGCAAGGTAGCCACGCTGTCAAAAATCACTTGCAACACTACTACTGCCTGTTGTGCATCTGTTTGCGAAAGAAACATGCGCAATGGCCAGTATACAGGCAATACGCCGGGCATTCTGCACATGCCATAGTATTCGCCCGTAGCAATGAGTTGTTCTACAGGGTAGTAATACGTTTTGCTATCGCCGCCATACAGGCCAATAGTGCCAACTGAGAGTATGGGATTCCATTGAGGATTGCGCAGTGCGGTAAACAAGACGAGCCAAAGCACTTTGGCTGCAAGTATGAACAGAAACCAATTGAACAGCGTTCTTCTCGAGGGTAGCAAGGATTGTTCAATCATCATCGTTTCATTTTTAAACCGCCAGCAACTCGCGCAAGGCGTTTATTACGGTGCTCACATCGTTTGCTTCCATCGGCACATAGAGCGGAATAATGATGCTTCGGTCGCATGCCTCTTCGGTGCGCGGTAGCGACAATCCTTCGCACATTGCTTTGTAAGCTGTTTCGCGGTGTGAGGTCATCACGCCACGACGTGAGGCGATGCCTTTATCAAGCAATGCCTGCATCAGTTCATTGCGCGACATAGGCGCATTTTCTTTCAGGTAAATGCTAAAAGATTGCCAGTTGGTGAAAGATCCGCTTTCCTCGCGTGGCAGGCGAATGCAATCGATATCGGCCAATTCGGTAAGATAGCGTGCAGCGATTTTTCGACGCTCTTCTACAATCCAATCGAGTTTGGCCAGCTGCTGAATACCCACCGCCGCTTGTATGTCGGTCATGCGGTAGTTGTAGGCTACTTCCAGATGATCTTCAAAGATGATTTTGGTGGCTCCATGGCGAGCTCCGGCATTGACACTCATGCCGTGCTGACGCAACAACTTCATGCGCTCGGCATAGGCGTCGTTGTTGGTGGTTACCATGCCTCCGTCGCCGGTGCTGATTACTTTTCTGGGGTGAAATGAAAAACACACCAGGTCGGAGTGCGATCCGATTTTTTTTCCGTGGTACGATGAGCCTGCTGCGCATGCTGCATCTTCAATCAAAATCAGGTTGTATTTTTTGCAAAGCGCAGAAAACGCATCGATATCGGCCGGCATTCCTATTTGGTGCACGAGCAAGATGGCTTTCGTTTTAGGAGTGATGCGACGTTCTGCATCTGCTACATCGAGGTTGTAGGTTTCCGGGTGTACTTCTGCGAACACCGGTGTTGCGCCCATGTACATGATGCTGTTGGCCGTGGCGATGTAGCTCATGCTGGGGCATATTACCTCGTCGCCTGCCTGTATGCCTGCCACGATCATAGCGAGGTGCAAGCCCGTTGTGCAATTGCTCACGGCAACGGCATGTTTCGCTCCGGTGTAGGCAGCGAATTTTTCTTCAAACTCTTGTACACGCGGCCCTTGAGTTATCCAACCCGACATGATCGCGTCGTAGGCGGCTTGCGCATCGTGTTCGGTAAGGTAAGGTTTAGCGATAGGTATCATGTGCAATTATCTTCCAATGCCGATGTATCGAATACCGGCTTGTTCTACTTGTTGTTTGTTGAGTTGATTGCGCCCGTCAATGATGACACGCACACCTGAGGCGTGCAACGCGGCATAGTCGAGGTGCTGATATTCTTTGTGCATGGTTACCAAAAACACGGCTTCCGATGCGGTTGAATACACGTCGGCGGCAGGGGTGAATCCCTTCTTCTCAATTTCAGCTGCGCTGAATTCGGTGTCGTGCAGACATACCTCGAAGTTGTTTTTCAGCAATGCTTCGCGCAGCAAATAACTGGTGCTGAAGGTGTCTTCCTTGATGTTGGGGCGGAAGCTCAATCCGAGTATCAAGGCTTTCTTGTTGGACACATGCATCGACGCAAGAGCCACTGCATATGCCGCCATTTCGTCGTTGATCACGCGGCTTCTGCTGGCCAATTCAAAGTCGAGGCCTGCTTGCTTGAAGTTATTGATGAGGAAGTAAGGATATACGGGCGTGCAGTGTCCGCCTACACCAATACCGGGCTGCAACAAATGCGCTTCGCCGTCGGTGTTGATGAGTGGAATGAGATCAGCGAAATTCACGCCGATGCGATTGGAGAATGCAGCCAGTTGGTTGGATAGCGCAATGTTCACATCGCGGTAGGCCATGCCGGCCAGCTTCACCATTTCGGCTGCTTCAATGCTGTCCACGATGTGGATGAGTGAGCGATCGAAAAACCACTGATAAATCTCGAGGGCTTTTTCAGTAGCCTCCGGCGATACGCCGCCAATCACTTTCGGCGTGCGCAATAATTGCTCGAGCATGGTGCCGCTCTTGATGCGTTCAGGGCTATGCACCAGCAAGAAGTCGGTGCCGTGTTTTTTGCCGGTCGACTCAATGGCAGGAACCACTACATCGCGGCCGTAGCCTACCGGTATCGATGTTTCAATAACAATTAAAACATTGTTGCTGAAATGTGGAGCCAACTCACGGAAGCAATTCAGGAATGGCTCATCGAGTATGTTCTTTTGCTGATCAACCAACAAGGGGATGGCCACAATCACTGCTGCACTGTCGTGCACTTGCGAGAAGTCGTTGGTTACAATCAACTGCCCGGCGGCGAAAGAGGACGTCAGTGCCTCGGCAAGACCGGGCTCGTTGGTTTCATATTGGCCTTCGGAAAAAACGCGGTGCAGCTGCGGATTGATATCGACAGCAACTACCTGAATACCGTTTTTAAGCATGTTGGCCACAATGGCTTGGCCAATCTTCCCGAATCCTACTACACTAATTTTTTTCATAATTTTCTTTGAACCATTTCAACGTGTTGAATACTCCCTGAGCAAGATTCACTTTGGGCTGCCAGCCATACATATCGCGCAGTTTGTTCACTTTCGGATAGCGCACACGAATCTCGGTGAAGTCCATGGGCACGAAATCAATTTTCGAATGGGAGGGTGTACCGGCTAAATCGCCTGCTGCGCGAATAACTTCTTCACCGAGGCTCACGGTGGAGGCAATAGCCCAGGGGTTGCCCACATTGAAGCACTCAGGGCCTTGGTGAGGCTTGTTGAAGATGACCATCAGCGCTTCAATGAAGTCGGTGATGTAGCACCACGAACGAATGGCCATGCCACTTCCTTCGATGTGAAGGTCTTTTTGCTCAAGCACGTTCTTGCAGAAATTAGCAATGGCTCCTTCGCCGATT
>CALQJP020000105.1 GCA_943330925.2 Chryseobacterium gleum | reverse complement strand
GAGATGCTTGTAATACGCATGCTGTGAATGCCACACTGCTTGTTCGGAGTTTCTGTTGAACGGAATGGCCTGTCGGCTGAAGTAAAGCGCTTGCGAGTGCGCATTCATTACAACCTTCACTTTGGATGGATCGAATAGTGTTTCGGCGTCGGTTATCTTCTTCGCCAAAGTGGCTATCGAAACTTCCGGGCGGGCTATCAGTTGCGCCAATGCATTCAATTGCTCGGCATCAACAAAGGGCTCATCGCCTTGAACGTTCAGAATGCAATCGGCTTGTAAACCGGAGAGCTCATAGGCTTCGAGGCAGCGGTCGGTGCCACTCGGGTGATTGGGGCTCGTCATGATGCACTGCACCCCGAGGGTTGTCACATGCTGTTGTATTCGCTCATCGTCGGTTGCAACCATTACATCGGCAACGACGCCGCACGATTGAACTTGCTCAACTACGCGTTGAATCATGCTTTTACCGCCAATGTCGACAAGTGGTTTGCCCGGAAACCGCGTGCTTGCGTAACGGGCGGGTATGATGGCAACAACTCTCATGATGCAATACTACAAGGTTAACGTGTATTGAAGCATGCTCATGCGCGGCTCTTCAATGGCAAGCGGTCTGATTGCATACTCCCGATTCAACACATTGTTGATGATGATGGCCAATCGGTGACGTCCTTTTATTTCATAGCCAATGCGGAGGTCAAATATGTAGTCGCCTGTAGTGTGTTCTGCGCGCCATTTCGTTAGACCGGGTTGGAAATTGGCAAACTCAATTGACTCTAAATCTGTAAATGCTTTATCGATATTTTGCATGTAGCTGTTGTATCGTGCGCTAATTCCACTGCTAACGGCGCCATGCTTCCAGAAAAGGTCGCCTCGCACAAGATGCTGCAGTCGATATTTAAGAATGTCATTTTTTGTGTCGCTGCTAGTACTCATGTAGCTCACGCTTACATCAACTGTGCTCGCCTCATCCTGAACGGCATAGTCGAAATCAGGAGTCAGTGTGATGGGCTGTGTGTAAGTGTAACCTGCCAGCAACTGAAACTCATGTTTGCCAATAGAACTTGCACCCATTACGGAAAACTCTGCCCCTCGAATGCGAGCACTACCGGTATTGAGGCTTTTAAATCCAAATGTCTTACTGAGCTCATTAAAGAATTGTGAGGGCGGTGTGTTTGGTGGAACATTGCGCCATTGCCCAAACGTAAACTCGATAAAATTCTCATAGTTCTGCTGGAAAACTGCCACGTCGGCATAGCCCCTGAAATTGCCAATCTTGAATCCTTGCTTGATGCCTATTTCAGCATTGTCAGAAGTTTCGGCAACCAACGACGGATTTGCGAAAATGTTGATGGCACCAACGCCGGTTACTATGAATTTCTCTGCTATGCTCGGAAAGCGGAAGCCTTGTCCATACGATGCGCGCAGGTAGGTGGCTCTTCCCAGTTGATAGTTGGCTCCTGCGCGAAATACAGGCTTGTTGTCGCTGGTGGTGTTGATGCGGAAGTACTCGTAGCGTACACCGGCCGAAAGGTTGAGCCGGTTAAAAAGCTTTTTGTCGGCCTGAAAATAGGCCGCATAGTTTTCTGCTGTGTTTCTTCCATCGGGATTGCCTCCTGTAAACAATTCTCCACGCGCCTGAGTGAACATGCCTACAAGGCCAAGTGTGGTCGTAAACTCTGAGATGCCGGCTTTCTCCCAGTTGTGCTGGTATTGGTACTCGCCGTAGTACTGGTCGCTGAAGTTGCCTTGGTTATTGTCGTTGTTATTGTCGAGCGATTGCCAGCGTGTGCGCAAGCTGTGCTTTTGTCCGCCCGGTGTGAAATAGGTGATGTATGGATCAACGGTACCCAACAATTGCACGGTGCGGGTTGCACTTCCGGCGTAGGCGCTATACAATGCGGAGTCGGCATTTTCCCAAACCAAGGTAGAAAGCGAGTTACTGATGTTCCAGTTGGTGTTCAAACCGAAACTGAGTCCCACAAATTTTTTCGAGCGATAGCGCAAGTTGGCATTCAACCTCGCACGCGAATTAGCATTGTAACGGTCGGCCGTGAAGGGGTTGTAGCCGCTTTCAAATGCGCCCAAACTATCACGAATAGGGCCCAGGTGGCCGTCGTCGCCAACCACATTAGCAGCCAGCGTTACATCGAGCTGACCGAACTTTTGCAAGTGCAGAAAACTCAATCCGCTGCGCTGAAGGTTGCCGTTCCAATAAACAGAGCGTGTATTCTGCGGTGTGCTGTACATGCCTTGGTATGCCGTCACCACCGTACGCGCTGTGTCGGCCGGTGAAGCTGTGCGAAGGTTTATAACGCCGCTCAATGCAGCGCTTCCATAAAGCACGCTGCTCGCGCCTTTTATCACTTCGATCTGCGATACGTTCTCAATCGGTAAATAGTCCCAAGAGGGTCTGCCGGCGTCACCGCTGAGCGATGGCATATCGTCAACCAGTATTTGAACTCTGCTGCCTGCACCAAACGAATAACCGCTACCGCTGCGTATTTGAGGTTCTTTGTCGACGATGCTGACTCCTGGTGTTTGCTGCAATGCCTCATCAGCTGATACCACGTTTTTATCGTGCAGCAACTGAGGCGTTAGCACTTCCATGCTCACGGTAACTTCACTCACCTGCTGCTCGAATTTTCCGGCAGAAACGACAACCACATTGAATTCGTTTTCCGCACTTCTCATCTTTAACGCGATGGCCCGCCCTCTGTCGGCAGGCTGAATGCCATACCGCAAAAACGTATACCCCAACATCGAACACTCCAGCGTGTCGCCAACGGATACAGCCAGCTCGAAATGACCCGAAACATCGCTCACGGTTCCATTGCCGGTTGCCACGTTTTTCACTACTACCCCCATCAGAGTTTCACCACTTTGCGCATCGAAAAGCTGCGCATCGAGCGTAAACTGCTGGGCCCACAGAGCCACAGGAAACATCAATACAAATAGGATGAATAGACGCATGGTGATTTGGCTAAAGGTTCTGTGCAAGAATAAGCGAACGAACCTGATTCGGCAAATGCAGCTCTCCTTAAATTCGCGCGGTGCAGAATATCGCTGTTCGACATACGCTGAGTAAAGATGAACGCCTTTCACGAAGGAAAATCATCGAGGCACTCCATGAAAAGGGAAGGAGCATTAAGTCGCCTGCCATCATTTTGATTTACTTACCCTGCGAATTACCGGTCGATTTTCCGGCCCAGGCGATGTTTAGCGCGAGCAAGCGTTTGTTTAAGCGAGCACACGACCGCAACCGCGTTAAGCGCTTGTTTCGCGAGGCATACAGAAAGCAAAAACACGTTGTTTATACTTCGCTCAAGGAGCGAAAGCAACAATACGCGCTTCATTTTATTTTTACCGGAAAACAACTTCCCAACTACCCATACGTTTTTGGGAAGATGAACGACCTGATTCTTCGGTTTTGCAACGAGATATCGCAAGTCGAGGCGCAGAAGAATCCAACAACAAACGAATGATTAAACGATTTTTTCAATCTCGCATGCGCCGTTTGCTCGCCATGCTGCTCGTATCTGTGGGCTTACTCTCGGCCACGTTTTCGGATGAGTTTTTTGAAATTTCCAAAAACATGGAAATTTTCACATCGGTTTACAAGGAACTCAACATCTACTATGTGGATGGCACCAAGCCGGGAGCCTTGATGAAAACGGGCATCGACGCGATGCTGAAGTCGCTCGACCCTTACACGGTGTATTACCCCGAATCGAAAATTGAAGAGGCGATGTTCATGCAAACCGGACAATACGGGGGCATTGGCACGCTGGTCAACACCATCGAAGGAAAGATAACCATCACAGAACCGTATGAAGGCTACGCTGCCGTGAAATCAGGATTGCAGGCGGGTGATGTAGTCCTTAAAATAAACGGCAAATCCGTGGAAGGGAAAAGGCACGATGAGGTGACCGACCAACTCACCGGACAACCGGGTAGCCAGGTAGAGCTCAGCATTCAACGCCCGGGTGAAGCTCAACCACGTGCAATCAAAATCACACGCGAGGAAATCAAAATCAAAGACGTTCCTTACTTCGCTATGCTGGCCGATTCATCGACCGGTTACATTCAACTTTCCGGCTTCACACAGTCTGCTGGCAGTGAGGTGAAATCTGCGTTTCTCGCACTGAAGAAACGGAACATGAATAAGCTTATCCTCGATTTAAGAGGAAACGGCGGAGGTTTGTTGCGCGAGGCCATAACGATCGTGAATCTGTTTGTACCCAAAGGCACGGAGATCGTGAAGACGAAAGGCAAAATTGAGGAATGGAATAAGACCTATATCGCAATGAATGATCCTATCGACACACAAATTCCGATTGCCGTGCTGGTGGATGAAGGTTCGGCTTCCGCTTCCGAAATTGTAAGCGGAAGTTTGCAGGATCTGGACCGCGCTGTGGTGGTTGGTACCGAATCGTATGGAAAGGGGTTGGTGCAGCAAACCAAAGACCTTGCATACAACACCAAAATAAAACTCACGGTTGCCAAGTACTATACGCCCAGTGGCCGTTGCATACAGCGATTGGACTATTCGCACCGCGATGAAAGTACCGGTGAAGTGGAGGCCAAAGCGGATTCACTCATTCGTAGTTTTAAGACAAAGGGTGGACGTCCTGTGACCGACGGTCGTGGCATTAGCCCCGATGTGGAAGTGAAGGAAGACGAGGCTTCACACATTGTGCGTGCATTGCTCGAAAATTGGGTCATCTTTCATTGGGCAACCGAATACCATCGCTCACACGCAACAATCGATTCAGCGGATGCGTTTCGCCTAACCGAGGCAGAGTATAATGAGTTTATTGCGTTTGCGAACGGAAGAGATTTTCATTACGCCACAGATACGGAGAAGGTATTTGAAAAGCTGAAGAAGACGGCGAAAGAAGAAAAATACTTTGAAGGCTCGGAAAAACAGTTTGAGGAGCTTTTTTCGAAAATCGAACCCAAGAAGGAAAGTGATCTGGTAAAGTTTAAACCTCAGATTAAAGAGTTTTTGGAAAACGAAATTGTGGGTCGCTACTACTATCAAACAGGACGATCCAAGAACGCACTGCGTGAAGATCCGTACATCGTACAATCAATGGAGGTGTTTGCTTCCAAGTATAATCAACTGCTCGCACCGGTGGATATAAAGAAATGACCCTTTTTCTACCGTGCCGCTCAATGCATAGCGGCGGCGGTCAGTTGTAATGAGTATCGCTACCTGGAATAATCTGCTTAGTTATCTGCAACTCCTCGGATTTGCAATCATTGCTGTTGCTTTACCGTTCAGCAATTTCTTCATGTCGTTTGGTATGTTCTGGCTTGGCGGCGCGGTAGCTCTGCAGCTGGTAACCGATGCAGTTCGCAAAATTTCGATTGGAGCCCGATGGAAACAGTTTACATCGAACTCCACTGCGGTGGCTCTTTCATTACTCTTTCTTCTTTCGCTCATTGGTTTGTTGTGGACAACCAACACCCAATATGCGCTTTGGGATATCCGCATGAAGCTGCCATTGTTGGTGCTTCCGCTCATTATTTCGTTGGCCAATCCGCTTACACAAGGGCAATTTAGAGCCTTGCTGGGTCTCTTCATCATTGCCGTGGTAGTGGCTGTTATGTGGTGTTTGCAAGTATATTGGATGGGGTCACCCGAAATAGATCGCGACGTAAGGAAAATATCAGTATTCATTTCACATGTTCGCTTTTCGCTGTTAATTGCTCTTGCCCTGGCTTTGCTGGTGCGCTTTGCACATCAAACTGCACAGGGAAGAATTCTCATCGTGCTCTGCGCTGTTCCTTCCCTCTATTTCATCTACATCATTGGAAGTATCACGGGCTTTGTTGCCATTGCCGTGCTGTTGACGTGGGCGTTGCTGCGTTGCGCACTTCAGTTGAAGTCAGCGCAAATGCGGTTCGGTAGTTTGGCGGCTCTGATTGTTTTGGTTGTTGCACTGGTAGCATTTCTTTACGGTAGTTATTCGCGTTATTTCGATGTTGGGACTCAGAATTTTTCCGCGTTGGAAAGCTACACGCCGCGCGGTGAAGCGTACGATCACAAACCGGATTTTCCGCTTATCGAAAACGGAACATACGTGATGACCTATGTCGCGAAAAACGAGTTGTACGAAGCTTGGAACAGTCGGAGTGATTTACATCCGGACAGCCTCGACGGCAGGGGACATCTCCTCAGTGGAACACTCATTCGGTACCTCGCATCGAAAGGGTTGAGAAAGGATGCGGATGGAGTAGTGGCACTGAGCCCGGAAGATATTCTAGCTATCGAATCGGGTATTCCCAACTGCATCGAACCACAACAAATCGGATTGCAACGAAGACTGAATCGGATTTTCTTCGAATGGTCTAACTACCGTGCTGGTGGCGACCCGAATGGTCACAGCGTGATGCAACGACTGGAATTCTGGAAAACAGCTTGGTGGATTGCCTCGAAGAATGTTTGGACTGGCGTGGGCACAGGCGATGTAAAGGATGCATTCAAAGAGGCTTACACGATCAATAACTCTCCGCTCCATGAGAAGTACCGTTTGAGGGCCCACAATCAGTACCTGACTATGTGGATTACCTTCGGGCTGTTTGGTTTCTGCGCATTCTTGATTGTCACTTTTCTTCCGCTTCTGAACGGCGGCATGCACAATCCACTCGCAGTGATAATTGTATTACTTGTTGCTCTGTCGTTTCTGACAGAAGACACCCTCGAATCACAGGCCGGAGTAATGTTTATGGCTTTCTTTTACGTCCTCTTTACTGCAAAACGCGCGCTATCACTTGAAGAACTTCGTCGGCCGAAATCGAAAGTGAAGCCCCTTTCTTAGGATGTGAAGGAGCACAGATAACATGTGCATTTTTTCCAACGGGACTCCATCGCCCCGGGTGAATCGGACGCTTGGGCGAGTACAATCCAATCGCATTTTTACCCAGCGCCGAAGCAATGTGCAAAGGTCCTGTGCTTGCCGCCACAAGAGCATCACAGCCATCTATAAATGCAATGAGACCTGGCAAGTCGAATTTGCCCGTTGTGTCGTACACGTGTTCTCCCTGAATGCCGCCTTGCTCGCGAAGCCGCTCGCCTTCCTCTGCGGTTCCGGTAATGAAAACAGCGTATTTATCTGCAGATAATTTGGCTACTAACTCACGATAGCTGCTGATAGGCCAATCGACTGCGCTGCCTTTCGACATGGGGTGAAGCACGATTATTTTTCTTCCGCGCGCAGAGGCCAGTTGATTTTCTACTTCAGCTATTGTTTGCGATTCGGAATGGAAACCATAATAGCTTGGTATTTCATCCAGCGCAATGGTATCCGGTATTCCAAGCGGTCTGAGCAGTTTGAAATTGAGTTGCGACTCATGCAAGTCGGAATTTTTTCTGGAGAAAAAAACCAACTTGTTACACTTGGTAAGAGCGTGTATGCGATGGCCGCTGGCAATGCGTAAAGGAATGCCTGCGCGCTTGGCAACCCATAAAATCTCCTTTCTCGGAAACACATGAATGATACAATCTGCATCTAGGTCTGACAGTGCATTCACCTGTTCGGCAGGACTTTCGTTTTTGAGCATGTCCCAGTCCACAAACTCGTCGAGGTGCTCACACGCTTCGGCTATTGCACGCGTATAGGCTCGGCCGATAAAAATG
>CALQJP020000104.1 GCA_943330925.2 Chryseobacterium gleum | reverse complement strand
CCGTAGGTGAAAAGAATGACACTATAGATTACAACACCAACAATCACATTCACCACAACACCACCAATCATGATGATGAGGCGCTGCCATGCGGGCTTAGCGCGAAACTCCCAGGGTTCTGCGGGCTTCGCCATTTGCTCTTTGTCCATGCTCTCATCGACCATGCCCGATATCTTCACATACCCGCCTAATGGCAGCCAGCCGATACCGTATTCCGTTTCTCCAATTTTCTTTTTGAGTACAGAAAAATAAGGGTCGAAAAACAAATAGAATTTTTCTACCCGTGTCTTGAAAAGCTTTGCCGGTATGAAGTGTCCGCCCTCATGCAAAATGATCAGGATAGACAAACTCAGTAGCAGTTGTAGCGCGAAAATCATGCGTGTTTAATTGTAGGGCGAAGGTAAGACCCCAGAGAATGAGCGAAATGCGGGTCGTGTTATAAGTTATTAATAGCCATGTACCGCATAACATACTTGCCTATGATGTCGAACTCCAGATTTACGTGCTGACCAGTTTGTAGTTGCCTGAAATTGGTGTGCTCGTAGGTGTAGGGAATAATGCAAACAGAGAAACTGCCTTTTTCCGAATCAACAACGGTTAGGCTAACACCATTTACACATACGCTTCCTTTCGGCACAGTTGTCCACTCCGGCTTGTGCTCGTATTGAAAACTGTATTTCCACGATCCATCGGTTTCTTCTGCCAACACACAAGTTGCCGTGGTATCTACATGACCTTGCACCATATGCCCATCGATGCGGTCAGAGAGACGAAGGCAACGCTCGAGGTTCACCTCAGTACCCACTTTCCATTCCCCTAAGTTGGTTCGCTGCAATGTTTCGGCAATCGCTGTCACCGTGTATTGGTCGTTTTGTATAGCTACCACGGTAAGGCATACCCCGTTGTGTGCTACGCTTTGGTCGATGGCCAGTTCATGCACAAACGCCGCGTTCAATGTAAAGTGCACGTTCGATTGTTCTTGTTCGATGCGCACCACAGTGCCTATTGATTCTACAATTCCTGAAAACATACTCAATTATTTTGCGGAGATGTATCGCCGCCGATGATGCGCAAATTCCCGCTATACGATTTTGATTCAATGCCGCTAAGTCGAATGAAGTCGACACGAATGACATAGTAATAAGCTCCGTCAGTGCACGCCTTGCCTGAATCACGGTGCTTTCCATCCCATTGAATAGAGGGGTCTTCTGTTTCGAAAACTGCTTCTCCCCACCGATTGTAAATGGTCATGGAAATGCGGTCAACATAGCGATAAGGGAAGGGCTCGAACACGTCGTTCAACGCATCCCCATTGGGTGAAAATATGTTTGGCAGTGTGTATTCCGGACAATTGTCGATGCAGATGATATTCGAAAATGAACTAATGTTTCGGTAGAGATTACCATCGGGCCACAGGTTCAGTGAATCGAAGGCAGCAACTGCGTAGCACCCTGCAATGCTCGTCGGATTGTTGCGCTCGGAGCCATCGAAAATAAATGTCGTATCAGCGGCCCCGTAGAGCGTTGTAAGCAACGTAAGCGTGTCTGAAAGAGTAGGCGCGTAATACACCACATATCCTTCAATGTCATCGGCGCATCCGCTCACATTGCCCCAGCTAAGTGTTGCGATGGCTTCTATGCAATCGTCGGTCATTGTAAGGGCAGGCGGGCATGGAGGTGTCTGGTCGTAGGGTTGGGCGCAAATTTCCTGACTCCAGTTGAACAGCGGGTCGGGTACGTCGTCGGCGTAATAAGAGCCTAGGGCTAAAACTTTGTAGCAATAGGGTTGATTGTTTACCAAACCGGTATCAATGTAACTTACGGTATAGGCAGTGTCTATTTCTATAAAATCGAGTGCTCCGGGGTCTTTTCTGAAGATCCGATAAGCGTAGTTTGTCCAAGGCACTGAAGCGCCCATGTTCAGCGTCATCTGGTTGTCGCCCGGAATTAACTGAAGCAACATGGAAGCTGCAATGGCCGAAGTCGCATCCAACTCAATGGATGTGGATCCAATTTCTACGCGATAACGATGAGCGCTGGAAACCGTATTGATTTCCGAGTGAATGAAGGTGGTGTCGCCTTCAGCTAACAATGCAAATGGCTCTGTGGTGAAAAGCAAACTGTCCACGTTGTTTCCTTCGTTTGAATAGAACAAGCGGTATATGTATGGACCCGGAAACAGCGTTGTGTCTAGGTCGGACGGCTTCGACCAGTGCACTGTGTCGACACCTAAAAGAACATCGGTAACTCCGATGCTCACCTTCGTCAATACAGGCACCTCTTTGTTTACCGTGTCGCAAAATTCTTCGCTGGCGTAGCTGATTGCACCATCGGGCCAAACCGTTACAACCATGTAGCAGTATATGCCGCCGTAAAAAACACTGGTGTCGGTGTACGAATTATTACCCGCACCTTCTGACTCTCCAATGAAGCTATAACCGGTATACTCCGGCACTCCCAACTCACAATTGTCGGGTTCGAATCCAAAAAGTCCGTTTCTTCTGTAAACGAGGTAGCGCACGTCGTCGAGCTCTCCGGTGTCAAAGGCACTATAGCAGGGAGTTAAATTCCAGGAGAGGTTCATTTGGTTACCAACCGCCTCCGCCTGCGGATTTTCAACGGCCGGAGCAACCACTTGAATGCTCACGGTTTCTACATCGGTAAGGGGTATGTTCCCTTGGTCGGTTGCCAAAAACGAAACGTAATAAGGCTCCGCTCGTACCTCTTCACACTGCGGATTCCAGGTAAAAAAGCGTGACACATCATCGTAAAAGGCTACGTGGTCAACATCCGTCATGGGCCCCCCCAAAGCGTCCACATTCACCAGAAAAGCACTTCCGTTTTCGTCGGTGTAACTCACTTGGAATTGCAGCAACTCACCGGCACCAATGCAATAATCAGGAAGTTCATTAATTACAGGTGGTACGTTCGCGCAGGTCACAACCGTTATCTGCATATCGCGCTCAACCGATCCAACGAAAATGCCGTTGCGGTACTCCTTCACTTCAAAGGCCACATTGTACTCTCCCGCTACAAGCGGAGTGTCCCAGGTAATATCTCCATTCTCTGCGTTGATTGAGAATACATCGTTGGGGTCATCCGTGTAATCTGTAGGCGACTCCCAAGTGTCGAGCGGCTCAGCATTGAGTCCCAGGCACGATACCAATGAATAAACCAATTGATCCCCTTCCAGTGAATCGTATGCAACGGGGTTATGAATCCACGGCTGGTATATGCAAGCGTCTTGTAATGGGGGGTTCAGAAACTTTATGGAGTTGTTGTGGCCGTTGTTGCCGGGGCGAATTACCAATACAGAGCGAATTGCAAAAACTGCCATCACGGACGTAGATGTTTTCTCGGCCTCCGGTGTACCTGGGTCGCCGTTGTTGATGTTCAAAACACCGGCATTTCGATTGGGGTCTTCAACCGAGATTGTAAATGTGCCGGGTCCGCTATAGGTGTGCAGCCCCGTGTATTCATTGCGTTTTACATCGATGCCTACGTTCAACACCTGGTTCGTACGAAACAAACTATCGAGCTGCGATTCCATAACGTTCGGCCCTTCATCGCCCCAGCGTATTTTCAATGAATTTCGATCGGCTATGGCACTCTGCTTCGTGTAGGTTGTGATACGCACCCGATAGGTAAAGCCGCTTACATGCTCATAGGTTATCTCGCCCGCGCGGTTGTGCGTTGCCATTCCCGAAAATGCAAGCAGCAAAAGCACTAGTAGAAGTAGGGTTGAACGCACGTTGGAGCAGATATAAATTACCGTAACGAAAATAAGACAATCCTAAGCACACAGACCCTCCGTGTTTCCTGATAAAAATCGCAGTCCACCCGCACCCCGAATATTCGTTCCCAATTCGTTCCTAATTCGTGCATTCGAGGCCTATTCGTTCCCAATTCGTTCCTCATTCGTGCATTCGAGGCCTATTCGTTCCCAATTCGTTCCTAATTCGTGCATTCGTGGCTATTCGTGCCATTAAGAATGCAAAATGCCGGAAGGACCAACCCCCCCGGCATCGCGCTTATTTCCAGTTTAAGCGAGGAAAAATATCTTAGTTGGCTTCTTTCGAGCCCACCAGCACTGACACGCAGCCTTCGTGCACCGAAACCGATGATTTTTGTTCGGGTACATGCAGCTTCACAATCAACTGCTGGGTATTCACCATTTTGAAATCGAAGCTATTACCGGCTGCTGAATTGCCGCGGTAAATCGAATCACCGCTGGTATCCGTGATTTCGTAATCTACGCTACCCAGAATAGGATGGGCGCAAACAACAAGGCGATACTCTTTGCCGCCGTAAAATGTGAGCAACAATTCGGCATCATCACCGGGAATGAGCATGGCTGAGTTGTAGTTATCGTTCTGCACATAACCATCCAGTTGTGGCAGACATTGGTTCTTGGTAAAGGCTCTGCACTGCGCGTCTGAAAGCAACGGCATCAGCAAAAGCAGAGGAAGGAGTATTTTAATGAGTTTCATGTTCGCTTCGTTTTAGGGTGGGGTTAGAGAGCGGAATATTTAGAACGGATTTCACCGGTCAAGGTTGCGATTTTGCTCAAAGCCGCATCATCAATGGTTATTGTGCTGCTTGTACCGATTACCATTTTGCCGGATTCATCTTTACTTGTAGAAGTTTTTCCTTTGTTTTCTGCTACTGTAGCATACACTTCCTGAAGACGAGCCAAGTCTGTTTTTAACTCCTGAAGAGATGGCGTATCACCAAATTTCTCAAGGTAGCTCATCAAATTGTTGAGCGAGTATTTCTGCTCGGCAATGCGCTGACGCATGGCAGAGTTGCCGTCGCCGCTATACTGTGTCGATAGATAGAGCGCCTCTAGCCAACCGCCTGCTACGACCATGGCCGATACCTCAACACGATCTTTCTCTTTCAGGTAGCCGTTCAAATCTGAATAGGCCTCAGAGATGATGTGCAACATAGAATCGCGGTTTGCCTGATTCTTCTCCAAACGCTCGAGCAATTCCGGAGTAATAGTGCCATCAGCATCCATCTGACGCGCTAGTTTCTGAGCGGCAGCGAAGTATTCGGTCGTCAATTGCTTCTGATCGAATATGGCGGTGTAACTCAAATCTGCTCCGTAAATACCCAGCATTACAGCCTGTCGCGACTCTCCGGTGTATTTATCAACGTTGGCTGTAGCCACGAGTTTCCCCTGGTCGAATTGATAGCCGTTTTGCTTGATGAGCGACGACATTTCTACCGGTGACGGTATGGAGAAGAAAATCTTTTCCAATTCTTTCAAACGAGCAACTTCAGCCGAATCGAGTTGCGCTTTTACTGGCGGTTGCGTAGTTTTCTGGTCTGAACCCTCTCCGCATGAGGCCATGAGAATAGTTATTCCCAATAGCAGAGAAAGGAAACCGAAGGCGTTCTTCCTGTACATATTCTGTGTGTTTTTAAGGTAGTTGAACAATTCCATCAAATATGGTTTGTCAGGCTGTAATGTTCGCCCAACGATGCATTGGTACGGAGGCTGTCCGAAAGAAGTTTTAAAAATCGACCTGTTTATTTCAACAAAACAGGTACTACTGATCGAAATCAGTGAAATGGGCTACTTAAGCCGCCGCTCGTTTTTAAGCCTATATGAGTGGGGTCCGGCACGACTTAAGGGTTCAATCGTTTACCAAACAACAGATTGTATATTCGCACTCCCATCCTGGCCCCGTAGTTCAATGGATAGAATAGAAGTTTCCTAAACTTTTGATATGGGTTCGATTCCCGTCGGGGCTACTTTTTCTTTATCGCAAGGGTGTTTGTTCAAAGGATAGAATATCTCGGTTGAACCGAGACTAAACTTTTGATATGGGTTTGATTCCCGTCGGGGCTGCTAGTTGTATTTTAACGGTCCGATGACTTCACGAAGCCTGCATCGTAAATAACGCTTCGACTTGTTGATATGGTTTCTGGCGGATCTTGCATTGTATGGTGCATTGATTTCTCTCATGACAAGTAATTTCAATACTCAGCTATGGATTGATCGTTGTGTTTGACGTTTGAAAAACAAAATCAAACCATCATGAAAACAATTAGACGCATTGCTCTTGTTTGCTGCATTTTCTTGGGTGTAGACACGTTCGCGCAAACAAGTTTGGAAGAGGCTGGAGTTATACCTCCTTGCGAAACAACATTCGTAACACTCGGCACAGGCTTAAATTCCAATTATGGTATTGCCGGAATTGGAATCGACTTTAAACTGATACAGAAACTTCAAGGGTCAGTTTCCGGTGGAATCGGTTCGTGGGGATTTAAGAGCGCCGGTGAAGTGCGCTACTTCTACTCAGGTTGCATGCAGAAAGGGGCGGCTATTGCGGTGGGCGTAGCCTACGCTAGCGGCTTACCCGAAATGGAAACGGAACTCGAATTGGCTTCCGAAGAAACTAAAAATGTAACGCTTGAATTGAGCCCACAAACAAACCTTCAATTGTCATGGTATAAATCGTTTGCGGTTAAAGAACACCATCGTTTCTTTTTTCAGGTGGGTTATTCTTTTCCATTCTCCGATGATTCGTACAAGGTGACCTCAGGTGAAACGCTTTCTGATTTATCGAAGACAACCATGAAAATGCTTGCTCCCGGTGGTGTTTTGGTTGCCACCGGCTTTGGCTTTGGTTTCTAATTCTTGGTAATGTAACTGCAGCATGCTAGGGTGCCTAGCCTTAGCTTTGCTGTATGTTGCAGTGGAAGCATGTGCCTTTATCGAAAGTCGATGCCAATCGATGGGATAGCTGCGTGCGCAGGAGCAACAGAGAGGTATTCTCTGAGTTTTGGTATTGGAATGCGGTATGCAACTCTTGGCAGGCTTGGGTGAAGGGCGACTATGAAGACGTGCTGGCGCTGCCCGTTGGAAGAAAATGGGGTGTTGTCCCCTTGCTGCGCACTCCGCTGTATGTAAAATGGCTGGAAGGCGATGCCAAACAACTGGAGTTATTAATACAATCATTCATTGGCTTCAAGCGTGTACACCTTCCTTTTGAAATGAAGGGAGCACAACAGAGGGCGATTCAATTGTTGCAGTTGGATTCTTCATGGACTCCTTCAAAAGAACTTGCGAAGAATCTTCGAAAAGCGGAAAGTGAACAAGCAGATTTTATAGAATGGGTCGATTGGGATGAATACCATGCATTCATGCTGAAAAATCATCCATACGCCTGGCCTAACAAACAGCAGCAAACCATGAGGCAACTGTATAACGCTTCGAGGGATAGGAATGTCGGAAAAATTGCCGGTGTGAAAATGAACGGGCAATGGGCGGCAATGCAGTTTTACATACGCACCGAATCAAAGGCGTACCTGATTCAGAATGCCGTTTCACTTGATTTGAGAAATCGTGAGCCAATGCCTTTTCTGTTGAATTCTCTTTTTAAGCAATGGCAAAACGAAACAGATTCCATCACGGTCAATTTTATGGGCTCCAACAATGCGGGTGTGGCACGGTTTAATGAAAAGTTTGGGGCTGTTTCACACCACTATTGGGAATACCCGCATTAAACGGCAACTCTTGACCTTCTTGCCATTGTTACTTTGCAACTCAATTAATTTGATGAATGATCTCTATGAGCGCTGAAACAGCAGAAGTCTTCGATTCGATCGTGCAGACACGCCGTGCCGTGCGCAAATTTGAT
>CALQJP020000103.1 GCA_943330925.2 Chryseobacterium gleum | reverse complement strand
TCGGGAAGGTGCCATAGCTTGCAACCTTTGAGCAATCGAGTTGTTGTATAGCCATGATTGGATTTGAGTTTCACCGATATATCCCGGAAGATGACCTGCGAACGCCGTTCGACAGGTTGTTGCCGTTATTTATCGAGTTGCTCAACTACACCAACGGCGACCCGAATGAAGCACTCGATTTCATGGAAGAAATCGATAAACAGCGCCCTCTTTTTTCCGATACCTACACCCGCGACGACTTCGAACAGGAGCTGAAGCGCAAAGGATTTTTGCGCGAAAAATATGCGCCCGGACAAGGTGGCAAGGGCAAGGGAAGCGGCAGTGCCCTCACCGGGAAGAGCGAGCAAGCCATGCGCCAACGCAACCTCGACCAGCTGTTCGGCAAAATGAAAAAGTCGCAGCAAGGCAGCCACAAAACCAAACAAGCCGGCACCGGCGACGAAGCGACCGAGCTGAGAAGACCTTTTGTGTTTGGCGATAAACCCGACCAGATATTGATGAGTGAATCGATGCGCAATGCTCAAATAGCGCATGGCATTCACGACTTCATGCTCACTGAAAATGACCTGGAGGTTTTTGAAACAGAATACCTCGCACAAGCCTCGACGGTGCTGATGATTGACATATCGCACAGCATGATTCTGTATGGCGAAGACCGCATCACACCTGCGAAAAAAGTAGCCATGGCGCTCTCTGAGTTCATCATGACACGCTACCCGAAAGACTCCCTCGACATTGTCGTGTTTGGCGACGATGCCTGGCCGGTGAGTGTAAAAGACTTGCCCTATCTGCAAGTTGGCCCCTATCATACCAACACCGTGGCAGGGCTTGAGCTGGCCATGGAGTTGTTGCGACGCAAGCGCTCAGGCAACAAACAGATTTTCATGATTACCGACGGCAAGCCTTCTTGTATCAAAGAAAACGGGCAATACTATAAGAACTCCTTCGGGCTCGACCCCTACATAACAGGAAAATGCCTCAACCTGGCACGTGCCTGCAGAAAAAAGAAAATTCCGATCACCACTTTTATGATTGCACAGGACAGTTACCTGCAGCAATTCATTGAAGACTTCACGGAAGCCAACGGCGGCAAAGCCCTTTTTACAGGGCTCGATGCACTCGGCGACAGTATACTCAGCGACTACGAACGCAATCGTAAAAAAAGAATTTAACCGGCACCATGAAACACACCACCATACAAACATTCGGCGAATTGAAGCAGGCGGGCTATACGCCTAAAGCAATGAAGGAAGAACTGCGCGCCAACCTCATAAAGCATATGGAGCGGGGCAGCAACCCCTTCAAAGGCATCATAGGCTATGATGAAACGGTGTTGCCCGATGTGCAGCGTGCCATTTTAAGCGGGCACAGCATGAACCTGCTGGGTTTGCGCGGACAAGCGAAAACACGCATTGCACGCACGCTCACTGAATTGCTCGACGAATGGATTCCGTGTGTGGCGGGCAGCGAGCTCAACGACGACCCGATGCACCCCATCAGTCGCACAGCCCACGATCTACTGGAAACACACGGTGACCTTACCCCCATTCGGTGGATGCATCGCTCGGAGCGCTATGTTGAAAAACTCGCCACACCCGATGTGAGTGTTGCCGATTTGATTGGCGATATCGACCCTATCAAAGCAGCCAATTTGAAACTTGCATACAGCGATGAGCGTGTCATTCACTTCGGACTTATACCGCGCAGCCATCGTTGCATTTTCGTAATCAACGAGCTGCCCGATTTGCAGGCGCGTATTCAAGTGTCGCTGTTCAATATTCTACAGGAAGGTGACATTCAGATTCGCGGATTTCAATTGCGTTTGCCGCTCGACATTCAGTTCATCTTCACGGCAAACCCTGAAGATTACACCAACCGCGGAAGCATCATCACACCGCTAAAAGACCGCATTCAAAGCCAAATCATCACGCACTATCCCAAGAGTATTGCGCTCGGTATGGAAATTACGGAGCTTGAAGCACATCACACCAAAGAGCAATTGAAGCGCGTAACTGTGTCGCCCTTCCTGCGCGAGTTGGTAGAGATGGTAGCGTTTGAAGCGCGTGAGAGTGAATACGTGGATCAGAAGAGCGGCGTATCGGCGCGTCTAACCATCAGCGCCATGGAAAACCTGGTGAGCAGCGCAGAGCGCAGAGCCATCATCAATAAAGAGAAGAAAACACATGCGCGCATTGGCGACCTCATGTCAATTGTGCCTGCCATTACAGGTAAAGTAGAGCTTGTGTACGAAGGCGAACAAGAAGGGCCGCACTTCGTAGCCATGCGCCTACTCGGCATGGCCATCCGCAAAAAGTTTCCGCAGATATTCCCAAGTCCGGAAACCATCAAGCGCAAAAAAATTCAGAATCCGTATCAACCCATTATCGAGCATCTGGCCAACGAGAACGTTCAAATCCTGATTGATTACCCTCGCGACGAATACGCGAATGTGCTGTACAGCATTCCTGTACTGCATGAGATTGTAGACAAATATTGCCCGGGCATTCAAGACGAAGAGCGACTGATGATGATGGAGTTTGTGTTGCATGGACTGGCTGAGTTCTCCGTAATTGGGAAGACAGTCATGGACAGCAGCATTGAGTTCAGTGACATCATGAATGATATCTTCCGAGAGGATAAAGACAACGACTAACGCTTCACAAAACGAGCGCTTTCCATTGACAGGCCGGCGGCCTCATAGCGAATGAAGTAATTACCCGGGGTCAATTCAGTGACCGGCATTGTAACCTGGTAGTGGCCTTCATGCAAGGTACGCTGCAAGCGTTTCACAATGCGTCCTTGCGCATCGTAGACTACAAACTCTCCGTGTGCATTGACACGATTGTGCACGTTCAACAGCAGAACGTCGTTAACCGGATTTCCTGCAAGTTGGAAGAACGTATTCGATGCGTTATTGATTGAAGAAATCGCAGAAACAAAAGGCTGCGAATACAACTCATTTTCCCACACACCGCGACCAAAGGTGCCTATGCGTAGCTTTCTGCTGTTGTATTGAATCTCCAAATCGCTCACCATCGTATTGGGTAGTCCGCCTCCGTAATACAACCAGGTCTGCGTTGATTCATCCAAAACAAACACACCCACATCCGTTCCGATATAGAGGTCGTGATTTTCACTCTGCTGGTCAATTACAGCAGCATTTACCGGCACATTGGGGAGGTTAGATGAAGCGTTGCTAAACGTAATCCCCGCGTCGGTTGAATGGTACACCTTCTTACCATTCACATATCCTGAAAGCGTTACCCAAAGCTCATTCGGATCAACGGGGTCAACCGTAATACTCGCTATCGTTGCGGTTCCAGCGCCCAGCACTACCAATTCGTTGTCCCATGTTTCGCCGGCATCGTGTGTAATGTAGAGCATTGCTCCGCGCCCGGCATAAATGGTACTTTGATCGGTGGGTGCTACAGCCACCGCGGTAAGCTTGCGCTCCGGGTCACCGGTCAAATCCACACTCAGTTGTTGCCACGTTTCACCGCGATCATCGGAGCGGTAAACATCGCTGTATCCCGCAACAATTACATGCGAGTCTTGCGGATCGAGCACATACGGCGTCACCCAATCGCCACCGCCTGAGCCCGGGGGTGTTATTTCATTGTACTGATCGTCTTGCCACTGATCGTCGGAGCGATACAATTGACCGTAGATGTAAGTCGTGTAGATCGTTTGTTCATCCTCGAAGTCGATAGCCACCTCCATGCCGTCACCTCCGTTGGTGGGGCCCCAAGTGTCGGCTGAAATGCGCTTACGACCGCCGTTGTCCTGTGTGCCACCTATCATGAAAAGATCATCCGTTTGTGCAACGGCTATTCGATAGTACTGCGTGATGATGAGGCCTGCTGTAAGTTCTGTCCACTCCATCGTTTGCTCGTTGAACTTGTAAATACCGCCATCGTTGCAGAAGTAGATTTCATTCGTCAGTGGATGATAAGCAACAAAGCGATTATCGGCATGCACCTCCGCGCGCTCTCCGGTGTAATACCAATCGGTGAGCTGTTCCCAGTCGAGGCCGCCGTTAACCGATTGATGCGTTACCATGAAACCGCAATACACTTTCGAAGAGTTGACAGGCGAAGTGAAGAGAATACCGCCATCGGGCAAGGGGTCAATAAAGTCGACTGTGGTGCCGCCGTCGTAGGTTGCATAATAATCTTCAACACCATTGACACTCGACTTAATGCCGAGATATTCTTGTTCACCCGGGCTCGCTGAAATCTGTAAATAGTTTGCTGTTTGGTTGAAGTCGGTGATTTGCGTCCACGTATCGCCATGATTCCACGAAGCGTATACCTCGCTGCTCCCCCAATAGTCGTCGGTTGCGCAATACAACTCGCCGTCGAGACCAGGCTTGAGAGCAACATCGATGTGCGAGCCTGCATGAACGACGTCCCACGTGGCTCCCCCATTCAGTGTGCGATACAGACCATTGGTTTGCGCCACATACAGCTCATCAGGATTCGCAGGATTGATGACCATTCGCAAATAGGCCACGTTGTTGGTGAAATACGATGTGTTGCCGGTGGGCTGCCAGGTAACGCCTGCATCTGTCGACTTGTAAACGCCGAGGCCGTAGTTCCACCATCCGTTGTGGTCGCCAATGGTGATATACATGATGTCGGGGTTCAACGGATTGATACAAATATTACCCACGCTTACATAGGGCAGCGAGTCGCCCAGGGCGCTATACGTAAGCCCCCCATCGGTAGTTTTCCAGATACCACCGATAGGAGCGCCTACATAATAAATTTCAGGATTGGTTGGATGAAACGCGATGGATGTCGCGCGGCCCATTCCATTATAACCTCCGTCGCCATAGGTTTGGTTGATGTTTACCCATGGACTTTGTATATCACGCTGAGCAGCTTCGTGCTGCAGATTTTGATACATGCGATTTTGCTCAATCAAATCGGGAAAAGTACCGTCCTCATTTACGCGAGCTTTCCAATACCACTCCCAGCGTTTAAAGCGGATGAACTCGTTATCAGAATACAACTGTTCTGGGAGTAATCCGGATTGAGCAAAGTAGCTGTCAGCCTCCTCAACGATGTCAAAGAAGTTTGAGCTGCCCGAAGCCGCGCTGTAGTGGAAGTTTTGACCGGTAATGCACGTTGCGAAGAGCAAGCTTACCACCAAGGCAAAACCGGCGAAAACTCGGTTCATATCAATTCTCGGGCTTCACATTGGCCGTCAAGTACTCGCGATTCATTCGCGCGATGACTTCCAGTGAAATGTTTTTCGGGCATTGTACCTCGCATGCGCCAATGTTGGAGCAGTTACCGAAGCCTTCTTCATCCATTTGCTTCACCATGTTGAGCACACGGTCTTTGCGTTCAACCTGACCTTGTGGCAGCAAAGCGAATTGAGAAACTTTCGCGCCCACAAACAACATAGCGCTACCGTTTGGACAAGTTGCCACGCATGCACCGCAACCAATACAGGTAGCAGCATCGAACGCTTTGTCGGCATCTTCCTTCGGAATCGGAATAGCGTTAGCATCCATGGTACGGCCGCTGGTATTCACCGATACGAAACCACCCGCTTGCTGAATGCGGTCGAATGCGCCGCGATCCACCATCAAGTCTTTCACAACAGGGAAACCCTCGCTTCTCCATGGCTCTACATAGACAGTGTCACCATCCTTGAACGAACGCATGTGCAGCTGGCAGGTTGTTACACCACGGTTTGGTCCGTGAGCCTCACCGTTGATGAACATGCTGCACATACCACAAATACCTTCACGGCAGTCGTGGTCGAATGCAACAGGATCATCACCCTTCTTCACGAGGTCGTCGTTGAGTACGTCGATCATTTCCAGAAACGACATGTCGGGAGAGACGTTGTTGACGTTGTAGTCGACAATGGCACCTCTGTCAGAAGTGCTTTTCTGTCTCCATATTTTGAGTTTGAGATTCATGATTGCGCGTAAAGGATTGTAGGAATATAGGATTGTAGGATTGTAGGGTTAACGCCCGCTATGCTCCTGAACAATCTCATTTCCCTTTGAATGTTTATTATGTGTCTGTTTCTCCAATTTTTGTATCAATACGAATAGCATTCTTCCAATTTCCATCATTTTACTTTCCAATACATCGAATTGGTCTTTATCAAAAAAGCCCAAACGATATGAAATCTCCACTTGAGTGGTTAACTCAGCAAGAGAGCCCGAAGCAATACTCAGAAACTGAATATAGTTTCCCGTGCGTTTTCTACCCCAACCCTCAGCAATATTGGATGGAATAGAAACCGCGCTTCTGCGCATCTGACTTGTCAGACCAAACCTCTCGTTGGAAGAAAAACCAGCAGTCAGCAGGTAAACATCCTGAACTAGTTCTACTGATTTTTTCCAAACAATCAAATCACGATATGACTTGACCGGTACTCTGTTTTCAACTGTCGCATTCATGATGCAATGCTAAAAGTTGAATACCGAAATGCTAATTCCTATTTCAAATAACTTATATGCTTTTTATTCTTCCAATCTCCCCCGAATAAATTCGTTGGCTCTTCATCTGTCATCTTTACAACACGACAATTAAAATCGTGGCCAATTCAACCACTCCATAAAGAAGGATTCGAATTCAACCCTCACAACTCGCCCTACCCTATAATCCTGCAATCCTAACCCCTACAATCCTATTTGTAGCTCCGTTGCTGCACTTTAATGTTTTCGTAGATCAATTCTTCCTTGTTCAACTTAGGTGTAGAAGGATCTCCCGTCCATTCCCAAGCCGCTACGTACTTGAAGTTTTCATCATCGCGCAACGCCTCACCATCTTCCGTCTGGAATTCCTCGCGGAAGTGACCTCCGCAGCTTTCGTTGCGGTTCAACGCATCAACGCACATCAACTCGCCTAAGTCAATAAAGTCTGCAACGCGCAGTGCCTTCGCCAACTCGGTGTTCATGTATTGCGATTCGTTTGGAATGCGTGCATTGGCGTAAAACTCCTTGCGGATTTGCTGAATTTCTGCAATCGCTCCCTTCAGTCCCTTTTCGCTGCGCGCCATTCCACACTCGTCCCACATTATCTTTCCTAAGCGTCTGTGGTAGTGATCAACAGGCTCCGTTCCGTTGTTGTTCAACAAGGTATCGATTTGCTTACGCACATTCTTTTCTGCTTCATCGAACTCAGGCGACTGAGTTGAAATCTTTCCGGTACGAATCTCATCGGCCAGGTAATTACCGATGGTGTAAGGCAACACGAAGTAACCGTCGGCCAAGCCTTGCATGAGCGCAGACGCACCCAAGCGATTGGCTCCGTGATCGCTGAAGTTGGCTTCACCACAGGCATACAGGCCGGGTACGGAAGTCATCAATTCATAGTCAACCCACAAACCTCCCATCGTGTAGTGCACGGCAGGATAAATCATCATGGGCGTTTTGTATGGATTTTCAGCAACGATTTGCTCGTACATCTGAAACAGGTTTCCGTATTTCTGCTCAACGACTTTCGTTCCGAGCTCAATCATTTGCGCCTCAGTCGCATTGTGCAAGCCTTTCACATTGGCCTGTGCCTTTCCATAGCGCAGGATGGCCGAAGAGAAATCGAGATAAACAGCTTCTCCGGTAGCATTAACGCCAAAACCTTCGTCGCAACGCTCCTTCGCAGCTCGCGAAGCAATGTCGCGTGGCACGAGGTTACCGAAGGCAGGGTATCTTCTTTCCAGATAATAATCGCGGCGCTCTTCGGGAATATC
>CALQJP020000102.1 GCA_943330925.2 Chryseobacterium gleum | reverse complement strand
CGGTTGCAGAAAACAGATGTCTGCTTCCTTCCCTGAATATCCAGAACCTCCAGCGAAAGCGATTTCGGCTGAAGCAGGTGAAACCCGGTGGTCAACTCACTGAACGCAGGGTTCGGATAACATGGGAAAAGTTGCTCCTTCGGATATACCATCATGAATTCCTCATTGAGCGTTGGCAACGAGATATTTTCATCGCCGGGCAGGTAAATAACAAACTGCACAAAACATATATACATCTCTTCGGTTGTAGACTCTCCCCACGTCATAACCTGTGGAGGGTCATTCGGATTCATAGGGTTCTGCGCTGTATTGTCGTATGTTCCTAAGCAGTGCACGGTGTAGCCGGCGGGTATGCGCAACAAATTCGGAAAAGCAAACAACCCTTGCCAGTTAAAATCCCACTCCGGTATTTTGATGATGTTGATGGTGTCCTGATTATTTGGACTTACAGCATACACCTCATAACTGCTGCATATGAGATGACCATGAGGTGCAACATCAATGAGCGAAACATCGACGGGCACCTCAATCGTTCCATGAAATGTTTTTACTGTATTGGGCAAGATGATGAATGGCTCATCAAGATTGTTTGGGTTAATCGGTACCGTTTGAACATAACGGGTAATGGGCTCATCAGCGAAGAAGATATTCACGCTGGTTTGATCGGTTTGATCAATACTCGACGGACCATAGTGCATCTGAATGAGCAAATCAGAATTGGCATATAGCTTCTTGCCCAAAGCCGGCGGAAACACCAGCGGACTCGAACCCGGAACCCAGGCGCTGAAGAAATTATCAATCGGATTAAATCCAAATCCACCAAACTGAGTGTAACCATATTCAGGAGTTGCCGCATCGAGCTGCGCTGCCTCCCCGCTTACGTCGATTCCTAAAATTGCGTGGTGACAGATTTCCTTGTTATCCGGACGCACCTCGATGGCCTCTATGTCGGTATCTTCCGTTAATCCGGTTGGAAGCACAAATACTTTGTACATGTCTGCATTGTTTCCTTGATGCATAAAAGGCTCTTCCAGGGTCAAAACCAAATCGGGCTCTCCAACTTGAGAGCCTTCCGGGAAGACGGGCACAGGTGGTGTAAGAGCGGGGTTTCCTTCGGGCGCACCTGCGGCGACCCACGCAGCGATCAGCGATATCTCATCGTCTGTCAATACGTTCTCATCACGAAACGTTCGGTAGGTATGATCGGGTGTCCATGGCGGCATGTAACGAATGCCGGTGACGTATTCAATAATGGATGCCGACGAGGCAACCTCAGCATAGCTCGTCAAGGGCATCGGCCCTATTTCACCTTCACGATGGCACTTGGTGCAATGCTCAAAGATGATGGGTGCGATGTCTTCCGAAAAGGTGACTTGCGCATTCAAGCTCAAAGCGCAGCAAATCGCAAACAGGGTAAATATTCTTTTCATAGCAATTATTTTTCGATGATGCATCCTACAGCCGGAACGAAATGTACTTGCACACTTCGACCCTGCAATATACTGTCTAACACACTTCTTAACTCTCTGTTCTTCACATGTGCCCTTCGCTTTCCTACGCGCAGAAAGCTATCGTCGATGCGGCCGTGATAAACAACCGAATCGTTGCGCAACACAAAAACCTCAGGAGTCACGGTTGCATTGAGCGCGCGGTGCATCGTGTCATCCAGCACAACCGGAAACGGAATTTTGTATTCCTCCCGAAATGACGCAACGACGCTGTCTGTGAGCAAAGGGCCCACCGCATAGCCGATGAACTCCACTTCCCGGGCGGCATAATCGGCCGACAATTCGCGCATTTCAAGCGCATAGTAGCGGCAGATAGTGCAGGTGGGCGATAAAAAGAACGCAACCTTCACTTGACCTACAAGCGCAGGACCTGTAAAAACCGACAAGAAGAGGAAGAGAATATTTCGGATAAAAGTCATGTACTATCGATGTACTTCATGTACTGAAGTTGGCTTAAAATTACCATGAAATTCATGATTTTATGGCAAAACCCGACAAAACAAACTAACTTGCACCCGCAAATAAATTTATAACAACGGCAAACGTCAACAGATCACAAAGCAATGAAACAGTAAGCAGAAGCAAACATATAGCTCCCTGAATCTGGCCATTGCGTTGTGTACTCCTCGACAACTTTTTGGATTATGTCTGAAGTAAAAGGACCACAAAGGCTTGGAAAAGCAGCAGTAACGCTCGGCGTTAGTAAGGACACTATCGTAGAATTCCTCTCGAAAAAAGGGGTTTCGATAGAGAACAACCCGATGGCTAAGATTGAAACGGAAGCGTATGAACTGCTACTGGGCGAGTTTGCCGGTGACCAGGCCGCTAAAGAAAAATCAGCTGCCACTGCAGCCAAAGTGCGTGAGTCGCGCGCTACGATTACACTCGAAGACACGAAGAAAACGAAAGTAGGCTCCAAGGAAGACGAAGAAACCGAAATCGATTACTCTAAATTCAAGCGTAAGATTGAGGTAAAAGAAAAGCCGGCACCTAAGCCGGCAGAGCCCGTTGTTGAAACACCTGTTGAGCCCGTTGCAGAAGTTACTCCAGAGAAAACAATTGTGGAGACTCCTGCTCCGGAAGAGGAGAGAGTGAACGAGGTAAAAGTGGTTGGCAAGATCGACTTATCGAGCCTCGAAAAACCTAAAACGAAAGGGCGCAAAAAGAAAGAAGACACGCCGGAGGCCCCTGTAGAAGAGAAAACTACTCCCAAAACAAAAACGAAAACGGCAGCCGCAGCTCCACAGCCTGCTCCTGCCCCTGCTCCTGAACCCGAGCCGGAAAAAGCTCCCGAACCGGAGAAAGAACTCATCCGTGTGAATGTTCAAAAACTTACCGGGGTGAAGTTGATGGGCAAAATTGAACTCCCCACCGATCCTGCTAAGAAAAAGGCGGAACAAGCCAACGCGGAAGCCGAGAAGCGCAAACGCAAGCGCGTTGGAAAGGTGGATATTCAGCGTCAACAGGAAATCGATCGCCGTCAACGCAATACAGTAAAACCTGCTGAACCGAAAAAAACGGAACTCAGCGAACAGGATATTCAAAACCAGGTAAAAGCCACCTTGGCTCGCCTGGGCGGACAAGGAAAATCGAAGTCAAGCAAATTCCGTCGTGAAAAGCGTGATTTCGTTGCGCGTCGTTCCGAAGAGGAAGCAGCGCGCCAACAGGCCGAAAACCTCGTGTTGAAGCTCACCGAGTTCGTTACCGTAAGTGAATTGGCTTCCATGATGAACATTCAGCCTACTGAAATCATCAAGGCCTGTATGCAACTAGGCATTTTCGCTTCGCTCAACCAACGCCTCGATGCAGAAACCATCAACATCATTTCAAGTGAATTCGGATTCGAGGTGCAGTTTGTAAGCGCCGACGTAATCGAGCAAATCGCCGAAGAAGAGGACAGCCCTGAGACCATGATAACGCGTCCACCGGTCATCACCGTGATGGGTCACGTCGATCATGGTAAGACATCGCTGCTCGACTTCGTTCGTAAAGCCAACGTAATTGCGGGTGAAGCCGGTGGCATCACTCAGCACATCGGGGCATACAGCGTTGAACTGGCCAACGGAAGAAAAATAACCTTCCTGGATACTCCGGGTCACGAAGCATTTACCGCCATGCGTGCACGCGGTGCCAAAGTAACCGACTTAGCGATTATCGTGATTGCGGCCGACGACAGCGTGATGCCGCAAACCAAAGAAGCCATCTCGCACGCTCAGGCGGCTGGTGTGCCTATGATTTTCGCATTCAACAAGATTGATAAGGCCGGAGCCAACTCCGATAAAATCCGCGAACAACTTTCTGCCATGAACATTCTGGTGGAAGAATGGGGCGGTAAATTCCAAAGCCAGGAAATCTCGGCCAAGAAAGGTCTCAACATCGACGCACTTCTCGAAAAAGTATTGCTCGAGAGCGATATGCTCAACCTCAAGGCCAACCCGGAAAAGCGCGCGGTAGGAACCGTAATCGAATCGGCCCTCGACAAAGGCCGTGGTTATGTAACCACGCTGCTCGTTGAAGCCGGAACGCTTCGCGTAGGCGATGCGATTCTCGCGGGCCACACCAGCGGACGCGTAAAAGCAATGTTCAACGAACGCGGACAAAAGGTGAATGAAGCAGGACCTGCTACGCCGGTATCGCTGCTCGGTTTTGAAGGAGCTCCAAACGCGGGCGATAAGTTCAACGTGATGGAAGACGAGCGCGAAGCTCGTAACATCGCATTGAAACGCCAACAGCTGCAACGCGAGCAAAGCCTGCGCACGAAGAAGCACCTCACCATCGAAGAAATCGGCCGCCGTATCGCATTGGGCGACTTCAAAGAGCTCAACCTCATTGTTAAAGGTGACGTGGATGGATCTGTTGAAGCACTCACCGACTCCTTGCAGAAACTTTCAACCGAGAAGATTCAAGTACGCATCATTCACAAAGGCGTCGGACAAATCAGCGAGTCTGATGTATTGTTGGCAAGCGCCTCCGATGCGATTATCATCGGCTTCCAGGTTCGACCAAGTGCGCCTGCTCGCAAAATTGCCGAAAACGAAGAGATTCAAATCAAGCTATACTCCATCATCTACAAGGCCATCGAAGAGGTTAAGGAAGCGATGGAAGGAATGCTTTCAGCTCGCATTGAAGAGCAGATTACAGGTACAGCCGAAATCCGCGAGGTGTTCAAAATCACCAAGGTGGGAACCATTGCAGGTTGTATGGTACTCGACGGAAAAATTGGACGCACCAGCAAGGTGCGCGTAATCCGCGACGGTATCGTAATCTACACAGGCGAACTGGGTTCACTGAAGCGCTTCAAAGACGATGTGAAAGAAGTAGTGAAAGGATACGAATGCGGTCTCAACATCGATCGCTTCAACAACATTGAAGTGGGCGACAACGTGGAAGCATTTGAAGAAGTAGAGGTGAAGCAAACGCTCTAACCGTTAGCGTTATTCTTTAATCCTGTTATATTTGTTGAGGTAACCCCTTGACTTCAATCCTTGCATGCGATTTTTTTCCAGCGTATATCTGCTTGTATTCGTCACGCTTTTTACGCAATCATTGTGCGCTCAAGACATCTTGTTATTCAGTGAGAACTTTGAAACCGGCGGTGGTACCTTCAGCCTAAACAACAGCGGCCCGGGCAGCAACAGCGGTTCGAATCAATGGGTAGTCAATAACCAATACACCGGCACGGGAGGATGTGCCGATACGCCCGATCAAACCAACACCACCGGAGGCAATATTGGTGGAGCTCCTTTCAGTCAGTACCTCCACATTCAAAGCAACTCCACTCCTTCATCCAATGCCTGTTTCGATCAGGCAGCGGCGAGCGATCAGTTCGCCTACATAAGTTCCGGATTTTGCACCTTCGGTTTAGATGAAATACGCATCAGCTTCTTTTGGATTGGCGAGGGAAATGCCAATTCATTTGGGTCGCTGTGGTTTCAGGCCGATGGCGGCGGGTGGACACAAATTGGCAACTTCAGCAATTCGTCCACCTGGCAATATGAAGACATTACCAACCCGTTGTTTAGCAATGTAGGCAACTTACAATTCGCTTTCAGATTTCAAAACGATGCCTCCGGAGCCGGAGGCGAACTCTCATTCGGTGTGGATGATATAAACGTGGTGGCTGATCTTTCTGTAGCAGACCCTGTTGAAATCAACATTACTTCGGTTGCCCCTAATCCGGTTTGCGAGGGAACCTTTCTGACCATAAACTATGAATTGTCCGAACCCCTTTGCAATGGTACCTACTTGCTTGAGCTCTCCAACAATGGTGGCACCTTCCCGTCGGCATTCACTTCATGGGCTATCAACATAAACTATCCAACGACTTCAGGAAGCACCTCCATTCTCCTGCCCAACGGAGCTGTAGCCGGCGATTGCTATCAGGTTCGACTGAGCCGAACCTCTCCAGAGCCGATGATAACCGGCATAGCCTCCGCATGCTTCGAAATTATTGAGTGCCCCAATGTAATTACCACGGCACCCGTTGGCCCGCCGGTAGTAACACTCGATCCGCTTCCTGTGTGCGTGGGAAGTGTTATTGATATTCCCCTTTTCTCGACCGGAATCTTTGCCGCCAACAATGCATACGTATGCCAGCTCTCCGAACCCGATGGCACCTTCTCAACTACCCCTCCTATCGTTGGAAGCTCTCCGGATGCAAGCACCTATGACCCTGCCATTGTGCCTTTTCCGGGTTCCGTTTCGGGCATTATACCCAACACCGAACCCGGTTGCAATTACTACCTCCGAATCGTCTCAACCAACCCCTCCGTCGTTGGCACCGTATGGGGCCCCTTCTGCATTCAACAATGCGACATCACCACCAATGAAACCCAAGACATTAGTTTTTGTATTACCGAATGCGCCAATGACCCCGATGGTGAGTCTCAAAACATTGTGCTCGACATAAACACCAATAATCAAACGGTTAACTATGCCGCCAACAACGTATTTACCACTCAGCTTTTTTCGAGTCAGACGTTCATGCAAATTGGTAACGACGGAATCCTCGGTGAGATTCAAGCCAATGAAGACGCTATACTCGAAATCAATGTGCCCTGTTTGGAAGATGCGATTGCCCTGGGCATTCCCATTGGCCTGAGCTACCTGCGTGTTGTTGCATCCAATCCTTCAGACCCGGCCAACACTGTCAGCACACTCATTCGAATAACCGTAGGTAGCATTACTACGGTGCCTCAGATTATCACGTCATACGATTATGCCGACTTCTCTGTGGCCGACACGCTATGCGCCCCTGCCAGCATTCTGCTCATGTTCAATCCATATGACCCATCCGACGGGTCGACCTACGAATGGAGCTGCAGCGGCATTAACAACGGTGCTCCGTTCGCATCACCCAATGGCGCTAATTCAAATGTGCTGCTCGTTACCGCCAATGCACCAACCGTTTTAGACTTCTCAGTACAGCGCACCAACAACGGTTGTGTAGGCGCATGGAATCCTGTGCATAGCGTAGTAGTAGCCGGGCCACCTGTCGTATTCATACAAGGGCCTAGCCCAATTTGCCTTGGCGACACCAATAGCTATGAAGTGCCATTCATTGGAAGCACCTACTACTCCTGGACCAACGATGCTTTGCCCGAAGAGGTGGCGTTTCAAGACACATCAAACAACGTGTTGAACATTGCATTCGATGTGGCGGGTAGCTATACACTCAGTCTAAACGTGTTGAACCAATGCGGGGCAAACGATGATGAATTCACAATCACCGTTACTGAATCGCCCATAGCCGATGCCGGAAGCGACATCGATATTTGTGAAGGCGAAGAAGCTCTGCTCAATTTGGCCACTCAAAATCTTCTCACCTATTCGTGGGCCGACGCTTCCGGAACAATAGCCAACACCAATTCAACGTCTGTGACACCAACCGCCGATTCAGAATACTACGGCACTGTAACATCCAACGTGGGATGCACCGATACCGATACTGTTCTCGTTATCGTCAACTACCCGAACCCGGCTGAGCAATTGGTAGATAGCATCTGCACGGGCGGGTTAAGCACCATACGACTTGAAGCCTTCATTACAGGCCAATACGAATGGAGCACAGGATCTACAGACTACTACGCCCCAATCAGCGACACGGGCATGTACTACTTGAGTGTCGATGTACCCAATGAGATTTGTCCCCAGCTCGGAGAATACTACGTTCTTCCGGCCACTCCTTCCGCTCCAATTGTTTATACAGACAGCGTTT
>CALQJP020000101.1 GCA_943330925.2 Chryseobacterium gleum | reverse complement strand
TATGAAATTATTCACGCCGATAGCCCAGACGAACGAGGTATCGATGCTGCAGCATTGTATGATGCATCGAAATTGAAAGATGTAAAATTCGAGTATTACACAATTGCTTTGCCCGATCCGAAAGATCCAAACACACGTGACATATTGCATGCGCAAGGAAAGATGGACGGTGAGACGATTCACTTTTTTGTAAACCATTGGCCCAGTCGCAGCGGTGGACAAGCGGAAAGTGAACCAAACCGATTGGCGGTTGCTCAGTTATTGAAGAAGAAGGTGGATGCAGTGCTCGCAGAAAACGCGAATGCGAAAATTGTGATCATGGGCGACTTCAATGATCATCCCAACGACAAAAGTGTATATGAGGTATTGGGCGCGAAGGAAGAGCTTGCATCAACATTGTATAACCACATGTATTCCATTCATGCCTCAGGAAACGGTTCCTATTTTTATAAAGGAGAATGGGGAGCTTTGGACCAGATGATTACTTCGCGTGGATTGATGTTAGCGACTGAAGGCAACACGAAAACTTCAGGTTGGCATGTAGACAGTCAATCGGCTGGAGTAGTGCGCGAAGAGAAGCTCCTGTTTCGTGATAAAGAGGGAATTGCTCGTCCGAGCCGATCCTATGCAGGCGATTCATACAAAGGTGGATACTCCGATCACTTGCCTGTGTTCATCAAATTGCAGAAGTAAAGAAACTATCCCTCTTCCCGATAAAGCATAAAAACAAAAAACCCCGCAATGCGGGGTTTTCATTTTCGTTGCGAAGAATATTACTTCTTAGCAGCAGCCTTCTTAGGAGCAGCAGCCTTCTTAGGAGCAGCAGCTTTCTTAGGAGCAGCAGCCTTCTTAGGAGCAGCAGCCTTCTTAGGAGCAGCCTTCTTAGCAGCAGCCTTCTTAGGAGCAGCAGCCTTCTTAGGAGCAGCCTTCTTAGCAGCAGCCTTCTTAGGAGCAGCAGCTTTCTTCTTAGGAGCAACAGCTTTCTTAGCAGCAGCTTTCTTCTTCGGAGCAGCCTTCTTGGCAGCAGCCTTCTTCACGGCCTTTGGGGCAGCGTGTGATTTTGACTTTGTTTTCATATTTGTAACGGTTGATTTGTGATTTACAATTTCATAAGTAACCTTGGCCGTAACGCAAAACGAATACACTTTTCCATTCAACACTTTTGCGGTCTGGTCTTGAACATACACCGAACTTACACTCTTGAACCGGGCCATTGCTTCTTCTACCACTTTCGCTGTTGCGTCTTCCCAACTGGTAGGTGAGGCATTTGTTATCTCTGTCACTCGATAAACTCCCATTTCAATTTTGCACTTCGATTAATGTTCAGGTCTTCAAAAAAACAATCCGTGAAATTTTATTTTTCCATTATCACGAATTTCAAAAGTTGGTCCCGGAATTTTTATGAAGCTTAAAACTTTTGCAGTTCGTCGCATCCATTTTTTCTTCCAGCGAACACGTTCCAAATCTGCATCAAATGAAAAGTAGAATTCACGCTCGCGTTGAAAATTATTAACATCATCAACAACAAAATTTGCACTCGTCATTTTAGTTGCACCATATCCGATTGCAATATTCAACCACCTCGGGAAAGTCGCGCCAGTAGAGAGAAAGCGAGATACGTTCACAGAGGCCCAATACGTTTGTGCATTGTAGTCTTTCAAGATGCGTTGTTGAAAATTACGACCTAACACTTCTTCATTCACCTCTGCAAATGTTGACGGTGTGTATGAAAATTTTAAAACGATGCGTTGTTCTTTCCAGAAAATATTTTGTGATGTGTGAAGTAAAATTCCACTTGTATTTGCAATCATATCACCCCATGAAAACCCCCATTGTGCACTTTGCCCATCGAGTATTTCAATGCTTGTCATATACAACATGCTTGTTGCTGCACCGCGCCATGTGTCTCTTCCACTGGGCAAAGACCACGAGTAGTAATCAGTAAGAAATCGGGAGAGTGTATACGACGTAAACGCATGGCCAACTTTATCTACCTGCAACCATTCATCGTTATCATTAAAGGAATGAAGTGTTGTGCGAGGATAATTTTTATACCAGAGTTGATTGAGCAACGTGTAGGAAATACCGGCAGTTGCAAGAGTGGTTGAGTATGCGATCTTCTTACGTGCATCATACCGTATGCTGTCACGCTGCGCAACAGAGGGAATGCTGTATGCTATCAACAGGAGAAAGAAACTATGTAAGATGGGGCGAAGCATTTTCAATTTGACTGCTCGCAACTTACATCAGATTTGAATGATTGAGTGGAGGGAGGATGCAATACTTAATGAACAACATTGTTCATTAGCCTTGGATAATCCAGTAGTTGATTTTTTCTTGCAACACTTCGGCGCGCATTGGTTTCTCTAGGATGTCGTCCATGCCCGCTTCCATGCATAGTGCTTTGTCTTTTTTCTGATCACTGCTGAGCCCGATTATGACCGGCATCGACTCTTCGTCGACCATGCGTTTGAGTTGTTTCGTTGTTTCAATTCCATCGACATCGTTTTCTTTCACATCCATTAAAATGATGTCGTACTCATCGCGTCGCGACTTTTCCAATACCTCTTTGCCCGAAGTGACCGTGATGAACTTATGTCCGAGCAGCTCGAGTGTTTTGGCTGTAACCGCTCTAGAAAGATCGTTGTCTTGCGCAAGCAATATCTTGATGTTCGACTTTTGCTGGGACAACACATCGGTGTTGCCGCTTTGCATATTCAGCTTGGCGCGCTGAACCGGGCTCACCTTCATCGCATCAATAATCGTATCGAGCAGTTTGGATTGCTTAACAGGCTTCGTTAGATAAGCGTTGTATAAATTTTCGCTGTCGGCCATCATGTGCTCTCCAAGCGAGGAAAGAACAATTATTGGCAACTCCTGAATATCAAAATTCGATCGAATTGTTCTTGCAACCGAATGGCCATCCATCTCCGGCATCTGCATGTCGAGAATCACAAAGTCGAATTTATTTAGATTCGACATGATGTCGGTTAACAATTGCGGACTGTTGAAAGGTGTTACCTCGATACCCCAACCGGAAAGCTGCTTAACTAAAATCTTGAGATTCGTCGTGTTGTCGTCGATTACCAATGCGCGCATTCCTTTCAGCGCATTTACTTTCTCTTTGTGATCTTCTCCCGAAACTTCCGCAACGATGCTGAACGAGAAAGTCGATCCATGCCCCGGCTTGCTTTGTACTTTTATTCGACTTCCTAATTCGATTGCCAGGCTCTGGCTGATAGCAAGACCCAAGCCTGAACCACCGTATTTCTTTTGAAACGAAGAATCGACCTGATAGAATGAATCGAAAATTTTCTCAAGCTTGTCGGGGTCAATTCCGATACCGGTGTCTGTAATGCTGAACTCAAGTTGTATGAATCCGTTTTCGCTATTCACCAAATCGGTTTTGATTACCACTTCTCCTTTGTCGGTAAACTTGATAGCGTTGTTGACGAGGTTCATCAGTATCTGACGAATTCGGTGCTCATCGCTGATCAACTCCAGCGGAACACGCGGACTTAAGTCGCTCATAAGCTCAATCTTCTTTCCCTGAGCAAGCGGCTTCATTAAGTCAATTACCTGATCAATGCAATCTGAAAGAACAAAGCGCTCTTTGCGAATTTCCATTTTACCCGATTGCATTTTGGCAACGTCCAGGACATTATTAAGGAGATCCAGCAGATGAAAGGCACTGTTATGAATATTGCGCGCGCATGCTCTTTGCTCTTCGTTCAATTTGCTTTGCAATAGAATTTCGCTCATGCCAATTACGCCGTTGAGGGGCGTTCGAACTTCATGGCTCATGTTGGAAAGGAACTCGGCTTTGGCGCTGAGTGCCACCTTCACTTTTTCATCAGCGGCTTCGATTTCCGAATCGGTTTCCTCGAAGTTTTTTCGAATTGGCCTTAATGTCAGGAAAATCCCGAATATGATTATGAAAACGGTTCCGCATGCAAGAATGATTATGGACGTAGAGGTCACCCGTCCCTGAAGTTCACTCTCTGCCAAAAACTTCCCGGTTACGTTGTTGATGATTCCTATGTAGCCCTCCAAAAGCACCATGCCCGAATCGAGTTGCGCAATCTGGTATGCCTGGGGTTGCGCGATAAACTCATTCAGAAAGTCGCGAGCTTGTACAAACTGCCCCGACGATTGCTGCAACATTTCTTGCGAGGCATTCGAGTTGTCGCCACGCGTGCCATAGTGATCGCTTCCTGTTATGAGCGCCTTCTGTGCACTTTCCCATCTCTTAAGGGTTAGTTTGAAATCATCAGTCGCATCTGCTAGGTCCGCTCCGGAATTTGTCTGGCGATGAATGTCGTACATCTTGCGCCCTAACTCTTCTGCAAGTGCTTTCTGGCGCGATGACAAACTGATTTTCGAGAGGTAGTTGTTTTGATTTAATTGACTTACGATGAGCACAACGCAGGATGCCACGGCCAATGCCACCATAAACAGAAGGAGCACTTTAAGACGCACTAAAATCTTACCCCGCGACATCATATGAAAGCAAAGATAATAAAACGAGGTAGTTATGAACAAAAAAGGCTAACGTATTCCTTTGTTATCCAACCACATTACGTACTCTTTTCTGTTACTTTCATGCTCCGAAAGTGTTTTTGCAAATCGGTGCTTTCCTGTTGAACCGGGCTCGGCGCACATAAAGACATAACCGTGTTCCTCGGCTTGTAATACAGCGTCGATGTAAATCGTTTCCGGGAAATTGATAGGGCCAGGTGGTAGGCCGACAAACTTATATGTGTTGTAGGGCGAGTCGCTTTTGATATCGTTGAGATATACTCGTTGGGTCGATTTTCTTCGTCCGAAGATTGCAGTTGGATCAGACTGCAGCGGCATACCTATTCGAAGCCTGTTCAAGTAAAGTGCAGCAATTCGAGGTGCTTCTTCCATTGCACCGGTTTCGGCTTTCACTATCGATGCGAGTATAACTACTTCTTCCTTGCTCATGCCTCGCCGTTGGCATGCTTCAATTCGGGCAGCGCTCCAAAGCTTATCACTTTCACTCTTCATTTTCTTTAGGAATGCCTCTCCATTCATGTTCCAGAAAAACTCATAGGTATTCGGACGAATACTGGTAGCCACAAACGCCGAATCAATCTCTAAGACCGTCAGCAAGGAGTCGTTCGTGAATGCCGACATAAAATGTGCACTGTCGCGCAGCATGTTGTTGCCGAGTTTGGATGCTAACTCTTCGAGACTAATCACATCATCTATTCGAAGGTCTATTGTTGAAGCACCGCCGGAGCGAAACTCGGAAATTATTTCGTTGTTCGACATACCCGATTTCAGCCGGTAGCGTCCCGGTTTCACTACTTTCAGTTTCTTGATTTGGGTAGCAAATTGCCAGCTGCTCTCATTCAGAAGTTGAAGATCGTTTTTTGTGAATACATGCCGCGCGTCTGTTTCTTCCCTGACTGTGCATATAGTGACTCCTTCATCAACGGAAAGATTCGATTGGATAAACAACATGAAGTAACTGAAGATGGCTATCGAAACGAATAGAACTGTAAGTCCAAGGAAAATGAATGTGCGGTTTTTTTTCATGTTTGTGGCGTCCAAAAAAATTGAATGGCCGGCTTTCCTTTGTAAAGTGTCGATGCTCCTTGGCGAAAACCGGCCGACAAAAATAGGCGTCGGCTCGATGTGTTGTCTTCGTATATGATGGCACGAATGAGCAGAGCACCTCTTCTGTGCAACATCGTTACGGCCTGTTTCAGCGCAGCTTTTGCGTGCCCTCGGTTGCGGTTTTCAAGGTGGGTAATAAAAATTCCCAACCCGCACGTCCGGTTGAGTGTGTCGTAATCGAAAACGTCTACCGCTCCTATGGGCGTGGATGTGTTGCACATAATCCAGCGTTCTATTTCCGTATTGTTGCTATCCAGGCATTTGCCCACGAAAGATGCAATGTCTTCCCGACTAAATGGGCCGCGTTGTTCCGAAAACTGCCACAACTCAGCTAGATTCTCCCATTCGAAAACTAAATTGAAATCATCCTTTGAAAGCGGACGCAGTGAAATCATGTGCGAATTCTTCAAAATTGATTGGTGGCAAGCAGCACCAACGTACAGGCTTCTTCTACTTCAATTCCCTTGTTTTTCAGCAATTGCTCGAATGAGGGGTTTTCTGTACCCGGATTGAAAATAACACGGCGTGGTTGCATTTTAAGGATGGTGTCTTGCCAGTTCAATTGATTCTCGGGACCTACATAAAGGGTAACGGTGTCAATATCCGAGGTGAATACGGGCTGCTTAGCAATATGAACCCCCGAAACAGTTCCTTCTTTTAAGCCTATGGCAAGGGTTGTGTGGCCATGCTCAACAAGCGCCTGAATGGCCTTATAGCTATATCGGTCAGGATTTGTGGAGGCTCCTACGACAACCGTTTTTTTCATAATACAAAGATGGTGAAAGGCATTGCTCTTTCCATCTTACTTTTGTGGCAAACTCTTTTTCCATGACCAGGTTTTCAAACCTCTTAGGTGTGCTTGTATTTTCCATGTTGTTTGCTTCTTGCGGCATCAACTCTGAATTCATGTTTAAGACACCAAAAGATTTTGTGTTCGATGTTCCGGTTATCGACTCGAGTACTATCGATTATCGAATACAGCCGAACGATGTTATCTCATTCGAAATCTATACAAATGAAGGAGCAATCATGATTGAGATTAGCACCAGTTCATTGGATACTCGTTCGGGTGTGAAAGAAACAAATATCCAATACCTTGTAAACTCGCAGGGTTATGTCGAGTTTCCAATTATCGGTATGCACAAAATAAGTGGACTCAACTTAGCAGAGGCACAGGATTATATCGAGGAGTTGTATACACCTCAGTTCAATCGACCCTATGTTAAATTGAAGGTGCTTACTCGACGGGCTATCGTTTTTACAAGCCCCGCGGGAAATGGGTCGGTGCTGCAATTGGGAGAGCAGAGCATCAGTGTGGTAGAGGCTTTGGCCAGTTCGGGTGGTATAGGACAATACGGAAAGGCCGACGACATCAAACTGATCAGAAAGCTCGATAACGGTGAACGCATGGTATATCATATAGACCTTTCAACAATTGAGGGTCTCCGTTATGCGGATATGTCAGTAGAAGCGGGTGACATTATCTATGTTCAGCCCCGCATGCGAATTAGTCAGCAAGTATCAGCTGAGGCTCGCTCCTGGACCTTCCTTATTTCGGGTATCGTCCTACTATTGACTTTGCCACAACGAGTTTTCTAATATGCAAATAGAAAAAACCCGCTTTCGTGACTTGCTTGTCATTCAGCCTTCCGTTTTTGTCGATGACCGCGGGGCTTTTCAAGAATCATTCAACGAAGCCCGTTTCCGAATTGATACAGGCCTCAATGTGACATTCGTTCAAGACAATGAGAGTGTGTCCAAACGAAATGTGATTAGAGGTTTACATTTTCAAATTCCCCCTAAGGGACAGGCTAAGTTGGTGCGTGTTTCCAAAGGCAGTGTCTTGGATGTCGCTGTTGATTTACGTCAAACTGAACCCACTTACGGTCAGTATTATTCACACGTGCTTTCCGGAGACAATGCGACCCAACTCTACATTCCGGAGGGTTTCGCTCATGGTTTTCTGGTCTTGGAAGACGATACTATTTTCAGTTATAAATGCACGAATTACTATAGCAAGGAGCTAGAACGAAGCATTCGCTGGAATGATGCAGCAATTGCTATTAATTGGGGTTGCGATTC
>CALQJP020000100.1 GCA_943330925.2 Chryseobacterium gleum | reverse complement strand
ATTTACTATTTGAAATATCTGCCAACGCAAGTCGATACAGTGATCGCAATGCGTTTCTGATAAATCAACAAGCATACACCTACGCCGCGTTTGCTCAGGTAATCTCGAATATCAGAACGGAAATTGCTAAGCCCGTTTATGCGCAACAACAACACATCGGCCTTGTGGCGAACGACGATCTGGAAACTTACGCGTCGATCATCGCACTTTGGCTGGAAGGGAAGGCATATGTTCCGCTGAGCCCGGAAGCGCCGGAAGACAGAAACCTGAACATCATCCAACAGGCTTCGCTGCAAACCATTTTAGATTCCTCCGAAATCGTCTTCCAATTCCCTTGCGCAATGATTGCCTCGCGCCAACTTGAACAAGGCAATCTAGACTTAATACCCAAACAGGCACCGGCTGAAGCCGATGCCTATATTTTGTTTACCTCGGGCACAACCGGCCAACCGAAAGGCGTACCTATTTCAAGAAGTAATGTGAGCGCCTTCATGGATGCCTTCTGGAAGATATCGCTTGAGATAACAGAGCACGACAAAGTGCTACAAATGTTCGATCTGACATTCGACCTTTCCGTAATGTCCTACCTGGCGCCTCTGTGCAAAGGAGCTTGCTGTTTTACCATTCCGAAAGACAAAATAAAATACAGCTACATCTTTGAATTGATGGAAGACCATCAACTCACAGTAGCTCTGATGGTGCCTTCGGTACTGCATCATCTCAGGCCATACTTCGATGAAATCAATCTGCCGGAAATGAGATACAGTCTCTTTTGCGGCGAAGCACTGCCACTCGACATTACCGAAGAATGGAGTCGTTGCCTTCCCAACGCAACCATTCAAAACGTATACGGACCAACAGAAGACACCATCTTCTGCACCTACTACACGTATGAGCGCAATAACTCAAACAAACACCTCAACGGTGTATTGAGTATCGGCAAAGCGATGGAAGGCAACCTCACTGTCATCATCGATGAAAACAACAACATCCTTGACAACGGACAAGAAGGTCAGCTTTGCTTAGGCGGAAAACAACTCACAGCCGGCTACTGGCGTAACGAAGAAAAAAATCGCGAGTCCTTTTTTCACGCAGAATACCAAGGCAAAACAGAGCGATTTTACAAGACAGGCGATTTGTGCAGGTCTGATAGCGAAGGCGATTTACTGTACGTTGGGCGCGTCGATTTTCAAGTAAAAATTCAAGGCTTCCGCGTTGAACTCACCGAAATCGAATTTCACGCAAAACAGTTCTTTCAGAAAACCAATCTCGTAGCATTGGCAGTTACAGATACTAGCGGCAACTCAGAAATTGCCCTCGCATTTGAAACATCCGAATTCGACACACGCGAATTGGTTACTTACCTGAAAACAAAACTGCCCGTCTACATGCTACCGAAAAAGTTTGTGTTTGTTCAGCCCTTCCCGCTTAATGTCAATGGGAAAACCGATCGAAATAAAATCAGCAAACTGATTGCATAGATGAATCCCGATATTCAATACCGCCCAGCAAACGTCGACGATTCAACGTTTCTCGCAGATGTTGTAATCGCTGCTGAAATGGGTATGTCCGACAAGTTGAGCTATTGCACACTTTTCAACCTAAGCTTGGATGACGCAAGAAAAGCAATTGTTTCCATGTTACAAGAGGAAATTGATGGCTGTGAACTTTCGGTAAGCAGCTTCACAATAGCTGAAAGCGATGGTCAACCCATCGGCGCATTGGGTGGCTGGGTTGAGGGACATTATGAAGGTCAGTCTTCGCAAATGCTCAAGTCGAATCTTATCGGTTATACACTCGGAAAATCCGCAATCGAAAAACTCCAGGTTCATGCACCAATGCTGAAGGAATTTTACATACCGCGCGAAACCGGCTGCATGCAGATAGAGTATCTGTTTGTCAAACCGGAATATACCGGCCGACGCATTGAAGTTGAACTTATGCAACAAGTCGAAGACCGCTGCAAGGCAATGGCTCCAGGGCTAACTAGTGGCCAAGCGCAACTATTACGCAATAGCATTTGGTCCATAAAACTCCTTATGAAATTCGGGTATACCATCACCCGTAGCATCAAATCGACGTTTCCCGATGTTACCAACTATATTGCACACAACGAAAAAGTATTGATGGAAAAAAAATTTATATAACTTGAAAATGGAACGCGCTGATATAGCCATCGAAATTGGCAAAATACTACACTCAGTTTTTAAAAAAGAAATCGAAATTCACGATAATCTTTCTGCTAAAGATGTTGAGGGATGGGACTCGCTCACCCACATGGTTATCATAACAAAAATTGAAGACCATTTTTCTGTCAAATTCAAACTGAGAGATTTGAATAAGCTCAACAACATGGGTAATCTGCTCGACCTGGTTAAAGCGAAAATCGACGGGATCTAAAGAAAGCAAACCGCATGTCGTTTACGTCACTCTCCTTCATACCACTGATAGTCGTAGTAATGGTGTTGTATTGGGTTGTTCTGCCCAAGAAAGCATCCTTTCAAAACATTCTAATACTCCTGTCGAGCCTTGCATTCGTTGCCATTAGCGATTGGAAGGCGGCACTGCTCATTGCCCTATCCGGCGCGCTCAACTTCGTGCTTGTGAGCAGAATGCACAAGCTTGATGAAGGCAACGCAAAAAAGTGGTTCTTCTATTTCGGCTGTATTTTCAATGTCGCTCTGCTGAGCTACTTCAAATATCTGCACGACCTTGTAGCTGGCATCCAATCTCTTTTCAATGCAGATACATTCCACTTAGGAAAAATCTACCTGCCACTCGGTATTAGCTTCTTCACCTTTCAATTGATTGGCTATTGGATTGATGTCTACAACGAAGAAACAGAGCCTGAAAAAGACCTCTTCGTTTTCTTCACGTACCTGTTCTACTTCCCGAAATTCGTTTCAGGTCCCATTGAACGGTTGCAGGATTTTACCCCGCAATTGAAGAGCGCTCGACAATTCAACATTCCGCAGCTAACGGATGGCATGCGCCAATTCCTGTGGGGATTTTTCAAAAAAACGGTAGTTAGCGCGCATTGCCTGCTCTTCTATAAAAGTCTTTACGCCTCCCCCGACAGCATTTCGGGTACCAACATGTTGCTGGCTGCCGTAATGAATACCATTTACGTCTATGCAGATTTCTCGGGCTATTCTGATATGGCTTGCGGAATTTCTAAAGGACTCGGCATTCGAATCACCAACAACTTCGCTTTTCCATTCTTCGCCACCAACATCAGTGAATTCTGGAAACGCTGGCACATTTCGCTTACCACGTGGATTATGACCTATGTGTATACGCCCATCGCATTCATTTTACGCCGACAGAAAAAGATGGGGACATTCATTGCCATCTTCTCTGCCTTTATTATCGTTGGCATATGGCATGGTTTGAAATCGGGCTTTTTGGTATATGGATGCCTGCAAGCGCTTTTCTTTTTGCCACTCGTGTTGAAAGGCGGAAACATGAATACTTCCTCCGGATCCAACTCTTCTGTGGTCGCAACCTTTTTTCGAATGCTCGCGCTGTTTTTACTGGTTTGCATCACCGCCCTGTTCGTTCGTGAAATTCCGGCCGCCCAATCGTTGAAAGAAATTACACTGCTTCTTACCCGCGCAACACAAACTCCCGACTTATCCGGTGTGCTTGGACTTACCAACACGATTTGCTGGGTACTCATTGCTTCGTGCTTCGCTGTGGAATGGATAAACAGAAAACAAGATCATGGACTGAATATCCAGCGGCTCACCGCTCCTGTGCGTTGGTCGTTTTATCTTTCTATACTATTGGCAATTTTCTTCTTCAGCGAATTCCCCGGTGGTGGCTTCATATACGCTCAATTCTAATGGAAAAAAGAACGTTCATCCTAAAACTCGTCGCCGTAAGCTCGTTCATTGTGCTGTTGCATGCAGCCATGATTCCATTTGTGGATGGCACCATACTCATCTACCTTCATAAGTGCAGCAGCCCGAAACAACACAGCCTTATCATCGGCACTTCGCGCGCGTCACAAGCTTTGATGCCTTCCGTATTTAAAGACTCACTTGGCATCGACATCCTGAACTTCGCCTTCAATGGTACTACCTCACCATATAGCAAAGTATACTCTCACGCGATTAACGAAAAAATCGCTGATAATTCAACCAAAGGAACATTCATCTTGTGTGTCGAGCCATGGTCAATCGGCATTTTACGCGATTCAATAACGGGTGAAATAAAATATACGGAAGAGAAAAACATACTGAACGAACTCCACTTCTTCAACGGATATCCCAATGTCGAATTCATTGCGAAAGACTATGACAAAGGATGGGGTAATATCGCCTATACACGCTGGCGTAAAAACAGCTCGATTACCGGACATGAAGATGGCTGGATAGAAGTTATGCGTGAAATAGACTCTACCGAAATCGTTAAGCGTACAAAAGGCAAAGCAGACGGTATGAGAAGCTCACTGCCCTATTTCAGTTTTTCAGCCGACAGATTGAACGAGTTAAAGCAACTAATAGCACAACTTAGAAAGCGAGGCGATGTGTTCCTGGTGCGCTTGCCTGTTGCTAAAAGCATTTTCGAGATTGAAGAAGAGCTTAATCCGACATTCGACTCACTCATCACTTCCATCAGCAATACCTACAATGCGTATTATTTCAACATGCAGCCCTTGCATGAAGAAATGGTCTTCAACGATGGTCATCACATCAACCGAGAATACGCGCCTAAGTGCTCTTCGATGATTGCATCCTGGATAAAGGAAGTTGCAAGAAGCGAAAAGAAATAATCCGTCTTGGGCGAAGAATTGAAATTCTTCCTTCAGCAGCGGCGTCGCAGGCGAACTATCCCTTGGCTCTTATAGCTTGATGATGATCGACTCCGAAGGCGTCAGGAATCAACTCTCGGGATTACTTCTGTGCCTTGGAATAAAGCCACAATCCAACTCCGGTGAAAAGCACATTGGGTATCCATACGGCTATCCAGGCAGGGAATCCGAGATTCATGGCACTCACCGTTGTCATGCGTGAAATAAAGACGAAAACAAAACCGATAATTACAGCGAACATCAAATGTGCGCCCATTCCACCTCGTTGCTTGCGCGACGCGATGGAAACGCCTATCAGCGTCAATACAAAAATGGAAAACGGTGATGCTGTTCGGTTGTACAATTCCACCTCAAACTCGGCTACACGGCCAGAGCCTCCCAAACGCTGTGCGGCAATAAAATCAGACAGCTCACTGTAATTCATTGCTGACGTGATTTCCGAGCGTAACCCAAAATCTTGCTCATCCATTGGCAAGATTGTATCCAGTTGCGCGCGCATCAATAAAGATACTTCACCCTTGTCATCAAAATTTCGAATTTGAGCATTCATGATTCTCCATTGCTTCGATTCCGGCATGTACTGCGCACTGGCGGCAATTAGCTTGTAGGTGAGCATTCCATCCTTCCATTTTTCGAGTGAAAAATTATCGCCCGAAATCGTTTCCGGATGGAACGCATAGAAATAGGCTATCGTACCCGGCTCAATTTCCCGATGGATGTTCTTCTCGGTTACCGTAATGGGATCCTTCATGTAATTGACCTCAAACTCATACTTCTGCCTGTTGGCCTTTGGCACAACAACGTGGGTCAAGAGCAGAAGCAAGGCAACCAAAATACCCGATGCAATAAAATAAGGTCGAATGAATCGACCATAGCTGATGCCGCCACTAAGAATAGCAATAACCTCCGACTGCTGCGCAATTTTACTCGTAAACCAAATGATGGTCAGAAACACAATGAATGAACTAAGCAGTGTTCCGAAATAGAAACAAAAGTTCACATAATACTCTGTGACTATCCTGTACCACGGAGCTCGAGCCTTCAACAACTCGTCTATATTCTCGCTAATGTCAAAGACCACCGCAATCAACAAGAACGCCCCAATCATGAAAAAGAACGTTCCAAGAAACTTACGAATGATATAAAGATCAATTTTCTTGATCATCAAAGACGTTGCGTGAGTTTAATTACCATTTCATTCTTCCAGGAAGCAAAAGTTCCTTCCAGTATTTTTTCCCGTGCTTTGCGAACCAGGCGCAGATAAAAATTCAAATTATGCAAAGTTCCAATTTGCATTGCGAGTATTTCCTCGGATGCAAACAAATGCCGCACATACGCCTTTGTATAAAAAGAATCTACGAAGCTTTCTCCATCCGGATCGAGAGGGGAAAAATCGCGCTCCCACTTCTTATTGCGCATATTCATGACACCATTCCAGGTAAACAATTGTCCATTGCGTGCATTGCGTGTTGGCATCACACAATCGAACATATCAACGCCCAGCGCAATCGACTCCAGGATATTCGCCGGTGTTCCAACGCCCATTAAATAGCGGGGCTTGTCCTTCGGCAAAATGCTGCACACCAAATCAGTCATTTCATACATGATCTCATGCGGCTCTCCTACACTTAGGCCGCCAATTGCATTTCCTTCAGCTCCCTTCGAGGCAACATACTCTGCACTGGCCTTTCGCAAATCGCGATAAACAGATCCCTGAACGATTGGAAACAGGGCCTGATGATGGCCATACAGCGGCTCCGTTTCATGCATGCGAGTAAAACAACGGTCGAGCCAGTGATTCGTTATCTGCAATGACTTGCGCGCATAGTCCTCATCGCACGGATAGGGCGGACATTCATCGAATGCCATGATAATATCCGCACCGATTATGCGCTGTATATCCATGACATTCTCCGGAGTAAACAAATGCGCTGAGCCATCAATGTGCGATTTGAATTTTACACCTTCGGGGGTAATTTTCCGGTTATCACTCAATGAGTACACCTGATATCCTCCGCTATCAGTCAGTATGGGTCTATCCCAACCGTTGAACTTGTGAAGTCCTCCTGCCTCGCGAAGAATGCCTGTGCCTGGACGCAGATACAAATGATACGTGTTGCCCAAAATAATCTTGGCATCAACATCCGCTTTTAAGTCCTGCTGGGTAATTGCTTTTACAGTACCTGCCGTGCCTACAGGCATGAAGATAGGTGTGGGTATTTCGCCATGATCGGTGCGCAATACACCTGCTCGCGCATTACTACCGCCATCTACCGCCTTCAACTCAAATGTATGCGCCATGCTTATCTGATGTTACCAATCCTATGAAATTGTAATCCAATTATTGCTTTAGATAAGAGACCAGTTTATCGGCTATGACTTTAACAACGCTCGATGAGATATGGCTGCCAAAGCCACTTCCAACCATTAAGCTTTCCGGCGACTTGCCACCCTGAGTCAACTGTTTCAAAGCAGGTTCAATATTGCTGCTGTAATAAGCTCCCTTAGCGGATCCATAAACAAACAATGGCTCGCGAGCTATGTATGGAATCTGTAAACTCTGCTCTGACTGGCCGAAACCCATCACATAATCGTGGGTTTCTCCCTCAATTGGAAACTGTGTCTGTAAGTAGCCTTCCAGCTCGGGCGCAGCGTTAACAAATACGCTACGCAAAACAATGCTGGTGTGGGCCGCAGTAATGCGCAATGCGGCTCTGCAACCAATGCCCTCACCGATCACTGACAACATGCCCTGCGGCAATCCGTAGCTAGACATCAATGATTTCTGAATCAATGGTACTTGATTAACAACACGTTCAACCAATTTGTCGTAGCCTGAATAAAGTAATTTCTTCCTGCTCAATTCACTATAGCCCAAATCTATATCAGCCACGATCATGCCCTCCTGAACCAGTCGCTGTATGAGAGCGTCCAAGCCTCCAGGTTGGGCTGGCAACCAAGGTGCAT
>CALQJP020000099.1 GCA_943330925.2 Chryseobacterium gleum | reverse complement strand
CGCTTATTGTTTCGCTTTCCCGTTTTCGTATTCTATGCGAACCTTCTCTTTACCGGTCTTTTCATCGTAACTGATGTAGGTACCGTCTAGTTTGTTGTTCTTGTAATTTGATTCTTCGATAACGCGTCCTCGCGCATCGTAAATTACATTTTTCCCATTCAGTTTTCCTTCTTTAAACGTGCAGTCGCGCATGGGTGCTCCGTGCGGATGGAAGTATGACCATTTGCCATCGGGCTTGCCGTTCTTGTAGCTTCCTTTGCTGTCGAGTCTTCCGTTGTTGTACGATTCATAAGGCCCGTTCAATGAGCCGTCTGATCCGTAGGTTTCCATTTTTTCAACGCCGCCTTTATCGTTCCAGTAAGTCCATTTTCCTTGCTTTACATCGCCCGATTTAATCTTCGCTACAGTGTCGGTTTTGATTTTGTACAGGTCGCTCATCGTTTGTGCAAATTGATCTTTGCTCTTCACGATGCTCCATACGCCTTCATAGCTTTTCACTCCGTTCGGATGGTTGCCGGTCCATTTACCGTTCATCTGCCCGTGCTCATAATTGCCGATGTCTTGAATGTATCCGTTGGTATACCACGATGTCCATTCGCCTTCTTCCAAGTCGTATTTGAAAGTGCCTTCCATCATGGGTTTACCGCTTTCATACCAGTATTTCCAAAGGCCATGCTTTTTGTCGTTCAGCATATCACCCGATTTCCACTTCTGACCTTCCCAGTATTGCCACTGCCAGAAGCCGTTCATCTTTCCTTTCTCATACGTGCCCCAATATTCCCGCTCACCATTGCCATAGTAAAACGTCCACTCGCCCTCTTGCAAGTCGTTATCGAAATCACCCTCCATGTCTTTGGTGCTGTTTTCCAAATACCAAATCCAGTGTCCTGATTTCTTTCCGTTGGAATAGGTGCCATTCACTGAAACCTGGCCCTTCGAATACTTTTCTGTATACTGCCCGTCCAGAGCGCCGAGTTTGTAGTTCGAATGACGTTTCACTGTGCCCGATGGGTAGAGTTCTTCCCACAATCCATCCTCGTTACCCTCTTTATAATTGCCGCGAATGCGTGCTGAACCGCCGTTGTAGTTTTCCAGGTAAGGGCCATCGAGCTTCCCGTTTTTGTAGGAAGAACTGCGTAGGATTTTTCCGGTTTCGAATTTCTCTTCCTTTACGCCATTGCCGCTCGTGATGGTGCGCAGCTTGTTTGCATCACAATACAACCACAACAGTTCTTCGCCGTTGACATACTCTTCCACCATCATGGTATCACCCGCCGGAAAGAAGTAGTTCCATTTACCACTCTTTTGCCCTTTTGCGAAATGACCTTCTTCCACTAGCGTGCCTGCTAACGCATAGGTGCGCTGAATGCTGTCTTGAACACTCATCTTGAAGTAGCCCTCCACCATGAGTTTGCCGTTGGTGTGGTAGCGCTTCACACTGCCATTCAGTTTCCCTTTTATGTAGTTGGCCTCTTCTTGAAGTGTGCCGGTTTCGTAGTAATACTTCCACAAACCGTCTTCAAATCCATTCACGTAGTTGCCTTCACTGCGTGTCTTACCGTTGGGGTATTGGTCCTTGAACTCTTGCACTTGCGCGTCAAGACTTAGGCTAGCGAAGAGGATAAGAAGGAAAGGAATGAGCTTCATTGATTTCTGATTGTTCGAGCAAATTAAAAACACGAACTACCATGCGATTATTGCTGCCAGGGATGTTTATGAACAATGAGTAGACACGAATGCATGAATAATGCGATGTTGTTTGTGCGCCGGCTCACTCGTCATTCGCCACTCGCCACTCGCCATTCGCCCTTACGACAGTTTGTCCGTCAAGATGCGCATCTCCATCACCGGAGAGATTTTCTCGTACAGAATGCGATACACGGCATCGGCAATTGGAATGTCGGCGTTGAATTTCTTGTTGATTTCATGAATACCGCGCGCGGCGTAAGAGCCTTCGGCCACCATGTTCATCTCAATCGTAGCCCACTTCACGCTGTATCCTTTGCCCACCATGGTGCCCAAGGTGCGGTTGCGCGAATAGGGCGAATAGGCAGTCACCAGCAAGTCGCCCAGGTAGGCGCTGCTCTTCACGTCGCGGTGCACCTCATGCACGGTGTCGATGAAGCGCTCCATTTCGCGAATGGCGCTGCTGATGAGCACTGCTTGAAAGTTATCGCCGTAGCCCAAGCCGTGGCAGATTCCGGATGCAACGGCATATACGTTTTTCAGAATGGCCGCAAGCTCGGCACCGAAAACATCTTCTGTGGTATTTGTTTTAATGAAACGACAGCCAAGCATATTGGCCATGATGTCGGCCTTGGAAATGTCGGAACAGCCAATAGTCAAATAGGAAAGCTTTTCCATGGCAACCTCTTCTGCGTGGCATGGCCCGCAAACGATGCCGATGTTTTCATACGGCACACCCAGTTGCTTGTGGAAATAGCGCGCAGGGATAGAATCGAACTCGTTGATCACACCCTTGATGGCCGAAAACAAAACCTTGTTCTCTAGTCCTGTTGGCTTGTATTGTTGAAAGGCATCATGAACGAATGCCGAGGGAATGGCTACAATGATGTAATCGCTGTTGTCGATTACCTCTTGCAAGTCATCGGTAACGTGCAATTGATCTTTCTCGAACTCGATGCTTTGGATGTAATTCGGGTTGTGACCAAACTGACGTATGTGGTCGATGGCTTCTTTGTTGCGCATCCACCAATACACTTTATCGGCGTTTTTACATACCAGTTTAACCTGTGCTGTGGCCCATGAGCCTCCTCCTAATACTCCAATGCGTGGTTTGTCCATAACAGTTTTGGTAGCAACAAAAATAACCGATAAACACGTTGATGCGCGTCAACGTTCTTCCGCCCATTCTAGCTCGAATACATCTGCCAAATGATTTTTCAGAGTGGCTTTTACCTCTTCCATGTCGAGGGGTTTTCCGAGTTCCAGATGCATCGACGTCACGGCTTTGTCTGTGATTCCGCACGGTATGATGTGGTTGAAATAGGAGAGGTCGGCATTCACATTGAAAGCAAACCCATGCATCGTCACCCATCTACTGCACTTCACTCCAAGCGCTGCGATTTTGCGTGCTTTCGCTCCCAACTCTGGGTCGAGCCACACACCGGTAAGTCCTTCGATACGCCCCGCCGTAATGCTATAATCTGCTAGCGTGAGAATGATGGCCTCTTCCAGATAGCGCAGGTATTTGTGGATGTCGGTGAAGTGATGGTCGAGATCGAAAATGGGATAGCCTACAATTTGCCCGGGGCCGTGGTAGGTGATATCACCCCCGCGGTTGATGGCGTAGAACCGCGCATCAACCTTGGTCAACGCCTCATCGTCGAGGAGGAGGTTGGCCATGTCGCCGCTTTTGCCAAGCGTGTAAACATGGGGATGCTCCACAAAAAACAAGTGGTCAGTTGTGACCACTTGTTCTTCGGGCGCTTTCGCGCGATTATCAAATTTCGTTTGTACGGTGCGATTGAAATAAACCTCTTGCAAGTCCCAGCAGGCTTTATAATCCATGCTGCCTAAGTCTTGAAAAACAACAGGCCTTTTCATTGAAATCAATTCACCTTCGACAACTCATTTTTCAAGAAGAGGATAGCCGGAATAGCTACAGCATCTTCGTTGCGCAACTCGGCAAGGTCAATGCTGATCCAGTCGCCCACGTGTATGAGATACATCGTGCGCTCGATGCGTGTTTTTCCTTTTGACCAAGCTTCTATAATGGTGTCGCACTTTTCACCCATCAACTTCTTGCACAAATCCATGCGAAGTTGCGAACGCTTGTGGTCGTCTTCGTTGCGAAGCATGATAACAGCAACGCGATTGTCGCCACCGGTCCAACCTACCAATTCGTTGTGATTCATTTCAGGGAAAACGTGGTGCCAGCAAAGCATCTTCGAGTTTTCATTGATCTGCTGACGCCAGCGGATTGCTACGCCCTCATACATGGCCTCGCTATACAGAATTGGAATGCGATGCACAACCATTTCTGCAATTTGTTTCGATGCTGCACGCAAATCATCGATGTTGTTTTCGATGAGCGAAATGCTGTTTTCTACTTCTTGCTCAAAGCTTCCATCAATGAAGCCGTAATGACGAAGCACATAGAACAACTGCACAGAGCTATAACCAAACATCGAACGCGGAGGCTGGCCCCCGGGAATGATGATGTGGTTGAAGCCATGTTCTTTGGCTGCTGCTGCAATTTTTCCTCCGCTGGTTACACAAGCGATTTCCGCCTTCTTTGCAATTGCTTCTTGCATTGCCGCAACCGTTTCTTCGGTATCTCCGCTATAGCTGCTGATGATGACTAGTGAATGCTCATTCACAAACTCGGGCAATACGTAGTCGTTGGTGCAAATCACAGGAACCGAACACTTTTCGGCAACCAATTGGCTAACAATTTTACCTCCGATGCCACTACCACCCAAACCGGAAATCACAATGTTGTGAATGGTTTTGTTGCATGCGTTGAGTTGGGCTGCGCGACCGATTTTCAAGGCTTCACGCAAGTGATTTGGGAATTCTTCTACTAGTTTTTTCATCATGTTTCTTCGGTTTTAACGAAATGCGAATGTAGTGATTTAAGAACTTTACAAAATGAACGATTTGTGAAGCCTGAATTGTTTTACTTTAACCCCATGCGCAAATCGGTCGTTCACTTTCAATCGCCCATGGGTTGGCTCCGCATCGAAGGATATGGAGGAATGCTTACGCGAATCGATTTTGTGGAAGAAGCGGGCAACGACGATTTCGACCACGACCTTCATAGGGTCTTGCATGCGCTTGCCATATTCTTCAACGGAAACTCCACGACAATTGAGATTCCCATGCACCTCGATGGAACGCATTTTCAGCAAACGGTATGGGAAGAGCTTATGCGTATTCCCTTTGCGAAGACCTACAGCTACGAGGATATTGCACGCCAACTGGGCGACATCAAGCTTACACGCGCAGTAGCATCGGCAATTGCGAAAAATCCAATACCCATTCTCATCCCGTGCCACAGGGTCATAGGGAAAGATGGAACCTATATGGGCTACAGCGGCGGCATACAGCGCAAACGATGGCTGCTCGATTTTGAGAATCAGTATGTGCAGCTGAGTTTGCTGTAACTACAGCATCCAGCGCAAGCCAACGTATCCCATTCTTCCAAACACCGGCCCCCACAACAGCGACCCGTCGAACAGCGATGAACTCGTATCTTCAGCCATAATGATGGCATCATGCACCATGAAGTTCGTGAGGTTTTCGCCACCCACGTAGAGCTCCAGGTTGGTCTTGAACACATAGGTCACTTGCGCCATCACTTGCCAGTAATCGTCAGACCAACTACTCAGCGCTTCGTTGTCGTGTTCGTCGTGATTGCTTATCACAAACGGAATACGCTTGCGGCTAATCCACTGCACCGTTGCATCGAAGCGCCATTGTGATCCGTTTGCTTTCTTGCGTGTTTCGTAAGCTAGGTTTGTAAACGCACGATGACGATTTACCAGCGGTCTATCGCGCAGCCCTTCGCGGTATTGGGTGCGCGATTCCAGCCAGCGATAGGCCATGCGTACATCGAGCCTTCGCACAGGCGACCATTGCAACTCCGCTTGCGCACTGTTGCTAAAACTCTTTCCATCTAAGTTGTAGATATTGACGTAACCGGGTGTTTCATAGTCGATGACAACCTGACTTTCAAAGTCGGTCACAAATCCATCAATGCTGAGAGTCGCCGGTCTGTATCGAATGTCACCTTTCCAGGTGAATACGAGCCCTGCGTTGCGCGATTTTTCAATGTCCAAGCCATAGTATTTGTTGGTTGGGGATGGATCGCCCTCGATCATGATGAAGCGATTGGAGGCGAGCATCCCTACATTATCCATTACAAGAACTGCGGTTCGATAGCCCATGCCTCCCACCGCCTTTATAGTCGTGTGATCGTTGATGCTGTAGCGCGCGTGCAGTCGCGGTGTAAACAGTGCGCCGTATATGTTGTGTAAGTCTTCTCTAACCCCTGCTACGAGCGTGAATTTGTCGCGCACTTTCAACGTGTATTCAAAGAAAACACCTGGCACGCGTTCTTGCCTGCTAAGCGCATAGAAATTGTGATAGTATTCAGTCGTATTCGATTGCAGCGTGTCGCGATAATCATCGAACACATAGGTAAAGCCTGTGGTGAAGGTGTTCGATTCATTCAAAATGCGCGAGGCGAAAAGTAAATTCACGCGTCCGCTGCGTTGTTCACCGTTGTACGATTGAAAACCGTAGTCACCTTCTTGATTGTGATAGAGCGCATTGATTTGTGAGCCGAAGCTCTTCCAGGGTTTGCCGGGGAAAACATAGCCCACTTTGGTGGACGCTTCGTAGCGGCGTGTGTGTGTATTAACACCCCACAATTGCGAGCGTATTTCGTCGGTAGGACTGTAATCGAGCTTACCGCTAACCGTGTTGATGTTTTGGTAGTTCAACGCTACCTGAGCGCCGAGTCCGCTATGTCCATCAATGTGCCACTCGTTACGAAGGGAAATGTTCGAGAAGAGCGGATTGTCGAGGAAGCCATCACCGTTCATATCGGTGCGCAGCTGTGACATGGCGGCGTGGGCCAACAAGCTGCCCTTGATGTGTTGGTGGTGCTCATGATGCTCGTGCTCTTCTTCCTCCTCGTGATCCTCATGCCCTTCGTGTTCTTCATGACCCTCGTGCTCCTCATGCTCCTCCGCTTTTTTCGGCCCAACCACTAGATTCAGCTCTGTGCGTCCGCCGCTTCCGGCGTAGGCATTCAAGTGAAAGCGTTCTGCGGTATCCGGATTTTTCAACGCAACATTGATTTGCCCCGCCATGCTTTCATAGCCACTCGATATCGAGCCAACTCCTTTGGTTATGTAGATGTTTTTCACCCAAGGACCCGGAACATAGGTGAGTCCGTAGGTGCTTGAAAGCCCGCGCACCGCAGGAATATTATCGAACAAAATTTGCGTGTACTTGCCTTCCAGCCCGAGCATGCGAATTTGTCGAGTGCCGGTTATGGCGTCGGCATACGCTGCATCGACAGAGGCGTTCGTTTCGAAGCTTTCACTCAGGTTGCAGCACGCCGCTTTGCAAAGCTCCTTTTCATTGAGAACTTGAAACTGTTGCGGGTCGCGTGAGTTGATGTAGGTGGCGCTTCGCTCTCCCTCCACGTTTACTGCACCCATGTCGATGGTCGCTTCACGAAGCGTTGCGTCGATGGTCGTTTGACCGCTGTATTCAAGGGTGTCAGAAACGAAATTGATGCTTTGGAAAATGAGTCGATTTGCTCCGGGTGGAATCCCGATACGATAGTGCCCGGACGCATCTGTGACAGTGCCACTCCGCGTTCCCTCCCATAAAACCACAGCGCCTATGATGGATTCTTCTTTGCCATCATTTGAACGCCCAACCACGGTGCCCGATACTCCTTGAGCATGAGCCGCGAGAACTGAAAGCATCAGCCCTGCTAAGAAAATGACTCGCATGTTGCTCAGTGTTTTTCGAGTTCGCGATACTTGCAGCAACCATGCACACGAGCGTATTGCGCCTCTGTGCACGTACTTTTTTCGGTGTCGTAGCCCGCTTCATTCAGCAGTGTATGAATTTGTGCTTCGGAAATTTTAGAAGGCTTGTAGGTTACAGTTAGCTGGTTATCCGAAAGTTGAAAATCGGCTTTCAGAATGCCTTTGGCATCAAGAGCAGCTTCAATGGTTTGCTCGCACATGCCACACACGCCGGCTACCCAGAAGGTAGTTGTGACCGGGGCCTTGGAAGGCTTCTGTGCGGAAAGGTTGAGCGCGATGAATAGGGTGAGTAT
>CALQJP020000098.1 GCA_943330925.2 Chryseobacterium gleum | reverse complement strand
TCTTCCTTTACAACTTCGCGCTGCGTTTCGATACCTGCCATTTCCACTTTTGCATGCAGCATGCGCTCGCTTTCGAGCCAGAGTCCCAACTCGAGTTGATTGCTGGGCAGCAATTCGTAGTAGAAGGTGCGGTCCTGTGAAGTGTTTGCATTGAGCGCACCGCCTGCATTTTCAACAAACTTCGCGTATTGGCCGCGACCTATATTTTCCGAACCTTCAAAAAGCAAGTGTTCGAAAAAGTGAGCCATGCCTGAGCGACCTACTGTTTCGTTTTTAGACCCCACATGATACATCACCGTAACAGCCGTAATGGGCGTGCTGTGATCTTCGTGCAGGATTACATGTAATCCGTTGTTGAGTGTGTACTCCTCAAAGCGGATGTTTTGTGCTTGAGATGCTGCCGACATAGCCAAAGCAACAACCAGTGGAATTCCGTAGATGAATTTCATATTCAGAGATTTGTGGCGGCCAAATTAGGATAAAGCATTCACAAACACCCTCATCGTTGATGATTCGTTGAATACTTGAATATTCCGAAGCTTGGATTCAAATCGATTGATTCGTTTTCCCGCTCTACCTTGCGCCAACAAAACGGAGCTATGAGTATTTTGGACATTTCACGCGCCATCACCTGCAGCGAGGCAGTTGCATTTGTGCAATCAGGGGAGCAGATTGCTATTTCAGAAGATGCGAAAGCACGATTAAAAACCGTTCGCGATTACCTCGACGACAAATCGCAACGTCTAAACACTCCGATATACGGCGTGAATACAGGTTTCGGGTCTCTTTGCAACACCATCATTGCGCATGACGATTTGAGCAAACTGCAGGAAAACCTCTTGCTCTCGCATGCATGCGGCATGGGCGATGAAGTTCCGCAGCACTTGGTAAAACTGATGCTTCTGCTAAAAATCCGTGGCGTGTTGTACGGCAATAGCGGCGTTCAACCAAGCACCGTCGAGTTAATGGCTCAACTTTACAATCATGGTATTGTACCCGTAGTATACACTCAAGGTTCATTGGGTGCCAGCGGCGATTTGGCTCCACTCTCGCACTTGTGTTTGCCCTTGTTAGGACACGGCGAGGTGCATTATAAAGGACAAAAGATGCCTTCAAGCCAAGCGTTGAAAGCATGCGGATTGAATCCGGTAACCTTGAGCAGCAAAGAAGGATTGGCGCTTATCAACGGCACGCAATTCATGAGTGCTTATGCTACTTGGTGCGTAGCTGAAGGCGAGCGATTGATGGAGCGTTCCTTGACGATTGCCGCGCTTTCACTCGATGCCTATGACGGTCGCACAGAGCCCTTCAATGAGATGGTACACGCTATACGTCCGCACGCAGGGCAGCAATATGTGGCCTCACGCATGCGCGCTCTGCTGGAAGGCAGCGCAATCGCGACGCAGTCAAAAAGCCACGTTCAGGACCCGTACAGTTTTCGATGCATTCCGCAGGTATTGGGTGCAAGCTTTGATGCGCTTTCACATGTGAAACGCGTTACAGAAACCGAACTCAACTCAGTCACTGATAATCCGCTCATTTTCATGGAGGCCGACAGCGTTATTTCAGGTGGCAATTTTCACGGACAACCGCTTGCACTAGTGCTGGACTTTTTAGCCATTGCCTTGGCTGAAGTTGGCAGTATATCCGAGCGTCGCACGTACAAGCTAATCGGCGGTCAACGCGGGCTTCCCGCCTACCTCGCGCCCGATGCAGGCCTCAACAGCGGGTATATGATTCCGCAATACACAGCTGCAAGCATAGTCTCCCAAAACAAACAGCTGTGCACTCCCTGCAGCGTAGACAGCATCGACAGCAGCAATGGACAAGAAGACCATGTGAGCATGGGTGCAAACTCAGCAACGAAATGTTTGAAGGTGCTGGAAAATCTAAAGAAAATTCTGGGAATAGAGTGGCTTACTGCTGCTCAAGCGCTCGATTTGCGTCGACCCATGCAAAGTTCGAAAACCATCGAATCGTTGCACGGCGAATTACGCGCTTCTGTTCCCTATCACGCTACCGATGTGTATCAATCAGAACGCATGCACAAAGCAGCTGAGATGGTTTAGCAATACTTACTTGCCTGAGCCTTTAAGCACAATAGCAATCGTATAGAAGAGAATTTTGAAGTCCATGGCCAGCGACATGTTTTCGATGTAGAGTACATCATACTTCAGACGTTGAATCATCTGATCCACATTCTCTGCGTAGCCATATTTCACCTGCCCCCAAGAGGTAATACCCGGGCGCACACGATGCAAGTGTCGGTAGTGAGGAGCGCGCTCCATAATGAGATCAATGAAATAACGGCGCTCAGGTCGCGGGCCAACCAGCGACATTTCGCCCTTCAGCACATTGTAGAATTGCGGCAGTTCATCCATTCGGGTTTTCCGTAAAAAACGACCAACTCCTGTAACCCTGTTGTCGAATGTGGAGCTCAGTTGTGGACCATTGGCCTCTGCGTTGGCGACCATTGTCCGAAACTTAAAAATCCTGAACGGTTTGCCGTGCCTTCCAATTCGTTCCTGAGAATAGAGCACCGGTCCATTGGAGGTAAAACGAATCGCCGCGGCAATAGCGAGTAGGAATGGCAACAAGATGATTATTGCAAAAATCGAGACTGTGATATCCAGAAAGCGCTTCACTGAAAATTGCCATTGAGGCATAATTTCATGGTTCACACGAATGAGCGGCACACCATAAATACTATTCATTTTCACCGAGCCGCTAAGGATGTCGAACATATCGGGAATGATGCTTATCTGAACCTCCCAGCCTTCGAGCAAATGGAGGATACTCTGCAAATCTTTGTGGTCGCCACTTTCAACTGCTATGATTATTTCCTCGATATCGTGAAGTTCAATGAGTCGAGGCAGATCATAGTATTTACCCAACAGCGGAATGTGTTTGGCAAGCAGATTATCCTGACCATTGACGCGCACGAAGCCGACAAAATTGTAGCCCGGCGATTTCTTCATTGCACTGATTTCTTCGTAAAGACTCAGGGCTCGATCATACCCACCAACGATGATTGTATTGAAACCAATTTCCCTCTTATGCACGCGAGCAACCGTGCGTGATGTAAGAACCAAACGCAGGAGCAAGGTGAATAGAAAATGTGCTGATAGCAGCGCTAAGAAGGATTTGTAGTAATGCTGATAGTATTTGATTTCATCGTCGAGAAGTAGCACAAAAAAGATAATGAGCACACCAATTATTGTGGCCATGGAAACTTGTGCAAGCTCCTTCAATCGGTGCCGTCTGAACACATCCGAATAATGACCACTCAACCCGTATAGGAGCACCCAGAACAATGGAACAATGGTTAGGCCCAGGAAGAAATTCGTATCAAAGTCGAGTCTGACAGCGCCACCAAACTTAAATGGTTCGAGGTAGATCTTTCTGTATACATAGAGCACGGTCCAGGCAGCAGCAGCGGCCACCAAATCGGCCATCACATACTTTGCTATTTGACGCGTGTTATTCACTACCCTATTTCACAATTTTGATGTCGTCAATGAATATCAATGGCACTGCTGCCTCTTCGCGCGTGCATTCCACATACAGACGAAAACCATCGGCACTCGGATATTGCGATGCGATCATTCCCAAATCCATGTATATCTTATTCCACTGAGGTTGGTCAAGCCCTGTTGCTTGAGTGGGAGTTAAAAAGAGAACGGGAAGCTTCGTAGAATTCCCATCTTGAACCACATAAACACCTACTACAAACGTGTTGTTGCAGCTGTAGTCCATCTCCATAAACGCAACATTACCCGCCGAAAGAGCGATGTTGTTCTCATCCAAATAACTAATCAAACCGGATGCAGGGGGAAGGCTCATACGCACGCAACGCACCCCGGAAGCTGCAAGCAACGGATCATTCAGCAATTCCATAGTCCCGTCGTTAGAAGATGTGGCCGCAAATGAATTGCCTGCTTCAAAATTTCGGGTAGCATCAATCAATGCACTGCTGAGGTAGTAGAATCTGGGATTCAATCGATACGTTTCACCCGGCACCACGTTGATGGTGGTGTCGTAACTTGTGTAGAAAGGGTAGCGAATTCGGCTTGTTCCCATTCCGTTATTCTTAATGCCCGGAAATATGGTGATGGTTTGTGAGCCTGTTGCGAGCAGCGGCAATGAAACGGGGGTATCAACTACACCCAGAATATTCCCATCGGCATAACACCATAGTTCAGAAATACCATTGCTATTGCTGCCCTGTAAATTTTCTGTAGTGAAAGAGAAGGTATCGACTTGTATAAATGCCGGCAATACGCCGTCATCAGAACGATTGCAGCCAACTGCAAAAACCACAACATACATCCATCTGGCAAGCCGCATATAACTCTGCAAGTTCTTTAAAAGGTTGGCAAATTAAGGTATGCGCAACGAAGCGCCGATGAATAACCCTGTAAATTCGAAAAAATTGCGGTTGTTAAAAACTTGGAGATCGACCTAGTTAAAATCCTTCGGAGGTTGAACCTCAGGATCTTGAATTAATACGTGCTGCGCCATTTTCTCAAGCACTTGAAGAGCCACCTCCAGAGCACGTGTGCCATCTTGCAGAGAGACCACGGGAAAGTCGTTGTTGTGGATGCAAGCTGCCAGCGACTCCAATTCATCGCGAATTGCATTGGAAGCCGGTATCGTTGGTTTGTCGAACAATATCTCCTTGTGTCCGCGGTCGCCTCCTAGATCAATGGTGACCGAGAATGGATCCGGATCTCCTTCAATTTCCTTCATCCTTACGATCTCAGCCTCCTTTTGTAAGAAGTCGACCGATATATACGCGTCCTTCTGGAAGAAACGCGATTTGCGCATGTTCTTCAAGGAAATGCGACTGGCAGTCAAGTTTGCCACACAACCGTTATCGAGTTCGATGCGCGCATTGGCAATATCAGGCGTATCGCTCAACACAGCCACTCCACTCGCCGAAATACGGCGTGCATTGGCTCCCGTCACGGAAAGGATGATGTCAATATCATGGATCATCAAATCGAGCACAACGGAAACGTCGGTGCCACGCGGGTTAAACTGGGCCAAGCGGTGCGTTTCAATAAACCGGGGCTGATTGAGATGCGCCTTGACCGCTTGAAATGCCGGGTTAAAACGTTCGACGTGTCCAACCTGCACCTTAACCCCGGCCTCTTTGGCCAGGCTAATGAGGGAGCGAGCCTCCTCTGAAGTACTCGTGACAGGCTTCTCAATGAACACATGCTTCAAGCTGCGAATGGCCATCGAAGCGCTTTCATAATGATTGCCTGTCGGGGTTACAATATCGACCACATCGCATGCTTCTATGAGCGATTTTGCATTGTGAAAAGCCATGGTGCCGAATTGTTCGGCAGCCTGTTTGGCATGCTCCGCATTGGAATCGAAGAATCCAACGAATTCATAGACATCAGGCAATTCCATAATACACTTCATGTGAATCTTGCCCAAATGTCCTGCACCCAATACTCCTATTTTCAGCTTGTCGGCCATGCTACAAAAATTCGACTTCGCAGTGTCTACACTCCATGGTTAATTTTTAATTTTCAACATCGCATAGCGAATGAAACGAGCCGTTAGTTTTAGCCACAGCTATGTTGGAAGATTCATACAGACATAAAGGGCTTAGAAAGAAGCTTGTAGACGAACTCAAGCGGATGGGAATCACGAATCAACGTGTTCTCGACGCGATATACGCAGTTCCGCGTCATTACTTTTTGAGTAGTGCATTTTTGGAATTCGCTTACGATAATAAAGCCTTTCAGATTGGTGTTGGACAAACGATATCACACCCATTCACGGTGGCCACACAATCCAGTTTGCTGCAGATTGAACCGGGCATGAAAGTGCTCGAAATTGGCACGGGAAGCGGCTTTCAATGTGCTGTGCTCTGTGAGTTAGGTGCTAAAGTATATTCCATCGAACGACAGCAATTGCTTCACAAAAACGCCAAGAATCTACTGGAAAAAATGGGCTACAAGCCCTATCTAAGCTACGGAGATGGATTTAAAGGCTTGCCCGCATTTGGTCCTTTTGACCGAATTCTGTTTACATGCGCCGTTCCGAAACTCCCCGATGAATTGTTGATGCAACTAAAACCAGGTGGATTACTCGTGATGCCCTTTGGAGAAGGAGAGGTCCAACAAATGATGCTAATCCAGGAACAACCCGACGGCACCTTTTCAAGCAGTTTTCACGGCGAGTTTTCCTTTGTGCCCATGCTCGAAAAACGCACTTCGGCACATTGATTCAATACATGAATTCCCAAGCGGTTCTGTAACCGCCTATGGACTCCGCATATTCCAAAAACTCAGCGAAAAACTTATCATTACCCAAGGTTGCGCTGTCTCCTATGATTACCAATTTCATGCGGGCACGCGTCATGGCTACGTTCATACGCCTGTAATCACGGAGAAATCCAATTTCTCCCTTGTCATTGCTTCGCACCAGGCTCAGGTAAACAACGTCACGCTCTTGCCCTTGAAAGGAGTCGATTGTATTTACAGTAACACCCTCGGCTCCTGAAAATTCACGCTGAAGCAACTCGACTTGAGCGCGATAAGGTGAAATAATAGCAGCGTTCCAAGAGCCGCTTTGGTCCTGTTTCAACTGATCAAAATGCTTGCGAAGAATACCAACCTCTTCCGGGTTGCAACGCGATTCGCCTTCTTCACCCGCCTGCTCTTCAAAGCCACAGCCGGCAGTATCAAGAAACTCAAGCGGCAGTGAATTACCCAATAAACGCTGAGCCACGGACGAGTGCGCCTCAAGTTCATTCTTATAAAACTTGCGATTCGAAAATGCCATGATCGACTCGTGCATTCTGTATTGCACCTTCAACAGTGCAGCCTCACCAATACGGGCAATACCCTTTTCCAAGAGCGTCACGGAAAGCCCTTTTGCAGCAGCCTCTTGGCTTTTCACTGTGGGTGGCAACTGAAATGGGTCGCCCGCCATGATAACACGTTCGGCCTTCAGCACAGGCACCCACACCGCAGGCTCAATACCCTGCCCTGCTTCGTCGATAACCACTGTCGAAAAACGGCGACCCGCCAAATAATCGGAAGCAGAGCCTATGAGTGTGCATGCAATAACTTGTGCATCGTCGAGGACCTTTTGTATCAGATACGATTCCAGTTCCCTTGCTTCGCGGCTTATTTGCTTTGCTTCGTGAAAAATGAGTTTGCGCTGTTCTGCTTCTTCCCTCCCAAACGAACGTTTGTACTTACCCCCCATCTTTCGCAAATCGAGCGCGCGTCTTTTAAGTTCTTTAATCTGCTTAAAGTCCTTTTCCTGCTGCAACAGCACATCGAGTGTCAAGGCTGTATTATCGGTTTCCACCTTTGCAAGATTTCCGATTCGAACCACCCGAAGGCCTTTAGAGGCCAGGCACTTTGCCAAATGATCGGTGGCCGCATTGCTCGGTGCGCATACCATAATTTGCTTTTCCTCGCGAAGCACTTCTGCCATCGATTCCACCAAGGTGGTGGTCTTACCGGTTCCGGGAGGACCGTGCACGATAGCCACATCCTCAGCACTGCATATAGCCTTCAGGGCCTCATTTTGAGACTCATTCAATACGGGTGAAAACTGGGGATTAGCAGCCCGCACAACAGGTTGCGCATAGCCCAGCAACACATCGCGCAGGTATTTCAGACGGCCTTTCTCGACATTGATTAATTGATTGAGCGCCTTGAACATCTCATCGTAAGTGCGCGTATCGAACAACAGATTCACACCCAACTTACCCTCATCAAACCACTCAGGCAGCTCATCTACAAAGAATGAAATTTTCATCCGCTGATCATCCACATAACCGATTGTACCGGTTAGGGAGTGTTCTTGATTCCCATCAGCCGCAGAGAAGAAGCTAACAGGAGCGGCACTTTGGAATCTATGCT
>CALQJP020000097.1 GCA_943330925.2 Chryseobacterium gleum | reverse complement strand
TCACCGCATCACTCCCCCTCACAATCTCATCCACCACCGCTGGATCCAGCAATGTGGTCGTATCACCCAACGAGCTCACATCGCCTTCGGCCACTTTGCGAAGAATGCGACGCATGATTTTGCCGGAGCGTGTCTTGGGTAGTCCGCTTACGAATTGAATTTTGTCGGGCTTGGCAATGCGGCCTATCTCGTGCGCAACCGTTTCGATGATACGTTCGCGCATGTCTTGATTCGCTTCACTGCCATTGGCGAGTATCACGTAAGCATAAATGCCCTGGCCTTTGATGTCGTGCGGAAAACCCACCACGGCGCTTTCAACTACGTGCTTATTCTGATTGATGGCGTTTTCTATTTCGGCTGTTCCGAAGCGGTGTCCACTCACGTTGATAACATCATCCACACGACCAATGATGCGGTACAAACCGTCTTCGTCGCGGCGCGCGCCATCGCCTGTGAAATAGAGGTTGGGGTAGGTTGAGAAGTAGGTCTGTCGGCAGCGTTCATGATCGCCCCACGTGCTGCGCAGAATGGAAGGCCACGGGAATTTGAAGCACAAGTGTCCTTCCACGCCGTTGCCTTCGATTTCATTGCCGTTGGCATCCACCAGTATCGGCTGCACACCGGGCAAGGGTAATCCCGCCAACGCAGGTTTAGAGTTCGTTACACCTGCGCAAGATGTAAGCATAATACCTCCGGTTTCGGTTTGCCAGAATGTGTCGACAATCGCGCATCGATTCTTTCCGATGTTCGTGTCGTACCAATGCCACGCTTCTTCGTTGATGGGTTCGCCTACCGAACCTAATACGCGCAGGGTTTGCAGCGAGTAGGGGAGAACGTGTTCGATTCCGGCCGACATCAACGAGCGAATCGCTGTGGGTGCTGTGTAGAAAATATTCACGCGGTGCTTGTCTACCACTTCCCAAAATCGTCCTGCGTCTGGATAGGTGGGTACGCCTTCAAACATCAGTGTGGCGGCGGCGTTGAGCAACGGTCCGTAGAGGATGTAGCTGTGGCCTGTCACCCAACCTATGTCGGCCGTGCACCAATGAATCTCTCCGGGCTTGTATTGAAACACATTGCTGAACGTATAGCCGGCATACACCATGTAGCCGCCACACGTATGCAATACCCCTTTTGGTTTACCGGTGCTTCCGCTCGTGTAAAGAATGAAAAGTGGATCTTCGCTTTGCATCGAAACGGGTTCGAAATGCGGCGCTGCATGAGCGCGTACTTTACCATAATCGACATCGCGACCCTCGGCCATGGGTACTTCCCAGTTCATGCGATTCACCACCAACACACGCTCTACCGATGTGCATTGCGTGAGCGCTTCATCCACGATTGCTTTCACGGCTATTTGTTTCGCCCCGCGGCTCATAGCATCGGAAGTGATCACAACCTTGCAACTGCTGTCGTTGATGCGGTCCGCTACTGAGTTGGCGCTAAACCCGGCAAACACCACCGAATGGATGGCACCCATGCGAGCGCAAGCCAGCACGGCATAAGCTAGCTCGGGTATCATGGGCATGTAGATGCACACACGATCGCCTTTGCTTACGCCCAATTCAGCGAGCACATTGGCCATGCGGCACACTTCATCGTGCAGCTCACGGTAAGAAATATGCTTTGCCTGTTCACGAGGTTCGTTGGGTTCCCAGATAATAGCGGTTTGGTCGGCATGGGTTTTTAAATGGCGGTCAATACAGTTCTCCGTAATGTTCAATTCACCACCCAAAAACCACTGCACATCGGGGTCTTTGAAATTCCACTGCAGCGCCGTGTGCCAAGGCTTTCGCCATTGGTAATGCGAGGCAACATCTTCCCAAAAGGTTTCGGGCGATTCGGTGCTGAAACGATACGCTGCATCGTAGTCGGCAGTGGTGGTCAATTGAAATGGGAAGCGTGACATGGTCAATTCGGTATGCCACGAAAGTAAGCAACGCGTCTTTTGCTTCATTTGGCACTTTATCATTTGCCAAAGGCATTTGCGAATTACCTTTACCACATGTTGCTTTTCATGCGAAAATTGACCTTGCTTCTTTGTCTGCTGGCTGCGAGTGCGCAGCTATTGGCTGTGCGTGTTACGTTCGACTACAGAGTGTTCTTCGCGCCAGGCGTTGGTCCCTATGCAGAGTTCGTCACCTCGTTCGATGCCTCTACCTTCGAGCATCAGTCGCTCGACTCGGGCTATGTGCAGGCTCATGCCGAGCTTACGCTGGTGCTTATGCGTGCTGGTTCCATAGTGGATGCCCGCAAGGTGATGGTCGACGGGCCGGTGGTGTTGGGAAGCGAAAGGTCCGACTTCCTTTCCATTGAGCGTTTTGCAGTTCCCGCAGGCAATTACGATCTGGAAATTGAGGTGCGCGATGTAAACGCCGCACAAAAGACTCCGGAATCGCTCCTACAGAAAATTGAAGTGGTGGTTCCTGCAAAGGGTGTTTTCATTTCCGATATTGAATGGGTGAGTGCCTATCGACAGTCGGCCGAGGTGAACGCTTTCAGCAAGTCGGGATACGATATGATTCCGTTTGTGAGCAGTTATTTTGGTACCTCTCTCAATAGTATCATCTATTACGCGGAAATCTACCGAACCGATAGTGTGTGGGGCGCCGGAAGTCCTTTCGTAACAACTATTTGCATTGTCAATATGAAAGACAATTCGGTGGAGTTTTGCAAACGCGTTAAGAAGGAAAAGGCCGCTGCAGTAGTGCCCATGTTGCAGACGCTCGACATTTCGGATGTGCCTGCAGGGCAGTACAAACTTCGCATTGAAGTGCGCGATCGAGAAAACAATTTGGTGGCTCTTCGCGAACGCGAATTCTCGCGCAATAAAATAGCGGCGTTGCCAAGCAGTGATCTTGCTGAAACAGCTTCGGTTACTTCGGCACAAGTTGCGTTTTCGTTTGCCTCACGCTTCACTAATCCTGATTCACTGCGTCAAATACTTTACTACCATATTCCGATTGCCAAGGACATCGATCGCGATGCGATAGATCGTCAAATTCCGAAGGCCGATTTGAATACGATGCAAAGTTTCTTGTATTCGTTCTGGTGGAAGCGCAATCCTGAAAATCCGGAAGCTGCTTGGTTGGAGTACGCCGCGAAGATTGAGATCGTAAAAGACAATTTTGAAACACGCATCAAGAAAGGATGGCAAACCGACCGTGGACGTGTTTACTTGCAATACGGCGCACCGAATACACGCATTGTGCGTAACCACGAAGTCGATTACTGGCCATTTGAAATTTGGCACTACTACTCAACCGACAACAATTTGCACAACCGACGCTTCTTGTTTTACGATACCACGTTGATGGGCGATATGGAATTGTTGCACAGCGATGTGCCCGAGGAGACGAAGAATTTTAATTGGAAAGAAATGGTCCGATCGCGGCCAACAGCGCTCAACATGGGCGATTCTTCCAGACTCAACGCAGGCAACAGAACCGATACCAACAGCCGCGACGAAATCGAAAATCTGTGGTACAGTCCTCATTGATTGAAAGGAAATGAAGCGCGTCGCAGTGGTCATATTGAATTGGAACGGGGAAAAATTCCTTCGTCAGTTCTTGCCCGGTGTGGTGCAGCATAGCGAGTTATTGGCCGATGTAGTGGTTATCGATAATGCATCGTCCGATAATTCTCTGAGCATTCTTCGCAACGAATTCCCTTCTGTGTCAATCGTTGAATTGGATAAGAACTATGGTTTTGCCGGAGGTTACAATCATGGCTTGCGAAAGGTGCACAATGAATTTTACGTGCTGTTGAATTCGGATGTGGAAGTAACACCCGATTGGATTGCTCCTGTGCTTCGTTACATGGACACAACTCCGCGCATGGTGGCGTGCCAACCGAAAATTTTGGATTTTCATCGCAAAGAGTGGTTTGAGTACGCCGGTGCTGCCGGTGGTTACATCGATAAAGATGCTTATGCATTTTGTGCTGGACGCGTGTTCTTTGAATTCGAGAAAGATCTTGGGCAGTACAGTAGCAATGAAGAAGTCTTCTGGGCTTCAGGTGCAGCCATGTTCATTCGCCGCGATGCGTGGATAGAAGTAGGTGGGCTCGATGAAGACTTTTTTGCGCACATGGAAGAAATCGACTTGTGCTGGCGATTGAAAAACCGCGGATATAAAGTGGGAGCTTGCCGCGAATCGAAGGTGTATCATTACGGTGGCGGCACGCTCGACAGGCAGAGCCCGTTCAAGACCTACCTCAACTTTCGGAATAACCTGTATATGCTGGTGAAAAACTACCACACCAGTAACCTGCGGTTGAAACTTGTGCGGCGCATGCTGCTCGACGGTGTGGCAGGATTTCGATTCATCACGGAAGGTAAGTGGAGTCATTTTTCGGCTGTATTGAAAGCCCATTTTAGTTTCTATAAAAACATGCGTGTCTTGCAACGCAAACGTCGCAAGGAGGAGTTGTCTATTGTAGAACCCAATCTAACGGGAGTCTACAACAAAAGCATTCTGAAGCATTTCTTCTTGTTTAAAAAGCGTCGGTTTACCGATTTGAACCCGTCCGATTTTAATCGCTGATTATTCCCGTCGGTATGGCATAACAACGTGTTGCTTTTCGCAGAAAGCTAATTGAACTTGAAGCTTCAAATAGTTGCTGCATGTCAATCTTTGAGATTTGGTTGCGCTCGCCTCTGTTGCGCATTGTATTGCCCCTGTTGGCGGGTATTTACGGTTGTGATCTGTGCGGGTTAGACACGTTTTGTGCGTGTGTGCTGGTTGGTTATACTGCCTATTTTTTCATGCGTTGGGGCATTAACCGGCATTGGAATACGGTCCATACTTCATTTCACATCGGCATATTTTATTCGTGCATGTGGATTGCAATAGGCGTGGGCATGCAGCGAATAACCGATCGGCAGACAGACTCATGGCATGTGCTGCAGCATGCCGGTAAACGCAGTGCAATGGCGATTCGACTTGCCGATGAGCCTATTGAAAGCAATGGGCGATTCAAGGTTCAGGGTGAAGTGCTCGGCGTCGATTCAGTAGGAATGAAGATGGGCTGCAGAGGATTGATTTCACTAACCATTGAACGCGATAGTTCGCATCAGCATTCACTGCATGTCGATGATGTGATTGTGGCGGCGTTTACTCCGCAGCTGCTCGATGACCCGCGCAATCCATTGGAGTTTGATTATGCGACTTACATGCGCAGACAAGATGTTTGGCTGCAGGGCTATGTGTCTTCCGATAAGTGGTGTTTAGACTCTTCATTGTACAAGTCGACCATTCGTGGGACATTCATTCGTTGGCGAGAGCAGATGCTTCACCAATTGTCGTGCGCTGCTATTGAGCCGCGCGAAGTTGGCGTGCTGTCGGCTCTTGTGTTGGGAAAGTCGTCTGCTATTGATAGAGAGGTTATGCAAACCTATGCAAGTGCCGGAGTGGTGCATGTGCTGGCTGTTTCGGGCTTGCACGTGGCGCTCATTTACATGTTGCTGAAGCCCTTGTTCGAACGCTTGTGGGGTAAGGGTAAAGCACGCAGGCTGAAGACATTTGTGCCCACCGTGTTGTTGTGGTTTTATGCAGCAATGACTGGCTTTTCCCCTTCTGTGTTGCGCGCTGCCTGGATGTTTTCATTTGTGATCGTGGCCGACAATTACGGAATGCGCAATACCAACTACAACACGATGGCTGCTTCTGCGCTGTTGCTCTTGTGTTTCGACCCGCAGGTGGCTTTCAGCATGGGGTTCATACTTTCTTACCTCGCTGTTATTGGCATAGCATCCATACATCCGGCTTTGCATCGAATGTGCTATTTCCAATCGCGTGTTGGCAAGTGGTTGTGGGAACTCTCGAGTGTTTCTATTTCTGCGCAGGTTGCTACGATGCCGCTTACGCTTTACCTGTTTCACCAATTTCCAACCTGGTTTGTGCTTACCAATGCATTGGTAATTCCCCTGTCGACGATCATACTTTACCTGGCGTTGTTCTTTTTTGCGGCACTTGCCTATGCGCCGCTTGCTTCTTTTGTAGGTGGTTTGCTTGGTCTGCTCACACGCATCATGAACGACCTCATGCACTGGGCGGCAAGTTGGCCTTGTGCGCTTATTGATCAGATTTATTGGGAGCCGTGGGAGGCGCTCGTGTGTGCAACGCTCATCGCGACGTTGTGCATTACGTTGTTGGATCGAAACAGGCGTGCAGGGCTTTGGAGCCTGGGATTGATTTCAATTTGGATTGCCGGTAATACCATTCAGTTGATTCGAAAACAACAACACGTGGAGGTTTGCATACACAGTTCGTTTTCCGGTGAAAGTATCACGGCGTACAATCAAGGTGATCTAAGCATAATTAGCACAGATCCCATGAAGGACAACCGCCTGCTGAATTACCGTTTGAGCCTGGAGTCAAGCGCATGTGATACCATAGGGTGGGGCAGTTGCTCAGAAACTCCTGATCTCATTTCCTATAGTCCATGGATGCAGGTCAACGATTGTTTGTTGCTGATTGCTGATAGTTCGCTTCGGTATTGTTCAACGCTCGACAGCTCCGTTGTGGTGTTTTTCACCGACAAAGGCAAACCGCATTTCTGGAAACAGGAAGAACTTAGCAAGGTGCATGGCCACACCGTGATACTGGGCAACAACCTTTCGCGCAAGCGTCGGACATGGCTCAAGGCACAACTGCGCGACTCGTGTCGACTGTTCGATTTAAGTGATGGAGCTGTGATGCTTCGCGAGGGACGCTGGAAGAGTTTTCGGGAGGAATGAACAGCCTGCGATTCTAAACTCATCCTCGGGTTAATCGGAGCCCAGGGTTTAATCGGAGCCCACGATTTTAATCGTGGGAATGAAAGGGTGATAACGCGTCGAGTACCCAAAAAAAAAGACCGGCTTCAAAAGCCGGCCTTTTCATAGATCGTGATGATGTCGTTTCTTATTCGGCAACCACTTCAAACTTCACCACAGCAGAAACTTCTTTGTGAAGTTTCACTTTGGCTTCGTAAGCGCCGAGCATCTTGATGTTGTCGTCAGACAAGCTGATGCTCTTGCGGTCGATGTTGAAGCCTGCTTTCGCGAGGGCTTCCGACAATTGGATGGTGTTTACTGAACCGAAGATTTTTCCGGTTTCAGAAGCCTTGGTGCCGATTTTCACTTCGAGAGCGCCGAGTTTATCAGCAGTAGCTTGCGCTTCAGCCAAAATCTTGGTCTCTTTGTGTGCACGTTGCTTTAAGTTTTCAGCCAGCATCTTTTTGGCGCTGTCTGTAGCTGCAATGGCGTATCCACGTGGGATGAGGTAATTGCGAGCATAACCGGGCTTCACAACGACTACTTCGTCTTTGGCGCCTAGTTTTTCGATGTTTGATTTCAGAATTACTTCCATGATTATTCCCTCCGTGTGATTATTTCAACATGTCTGCTACGTAAGGCATAAGGGCCAGGTGACGGGCCTTTTTAACTGCCTGTGCTACTTTACGCTGATACTTCAAAGAAGTACCTGTAAGGCGGCGTGGCAGAAGCTTACCTTGTTCATTGCACAGCTTCAACAAGAAGTCTGCGTCTTTGTAATCGATATACTTAATACCGTGCTTCTTGAAGCGGCAGTATTTTTCCTGTTTGGTCTCGATATCGATCGGATTCAGATAACGAATTTCGTCAGCCATTTTTTTCTGTTTTTGCGGGTTAATGAAGATTAAGCTTCGGCTTTGGTTTCTTTCTTTTCCTTAGCCTTGTTGCGACGGCTCTCTGCATACAACAAGTGGAACTTGTCCATTGCAGTCGTGAGGAAGCGCAATACGCGCTCATCGCGGCGGAATTCGGTTTCGAATGGGGTGATAGCCTCACCGGGTGCTTCGAACTCCATCAAATAGTAGAAGCCAGTCGTTTTCTTCTGGATAGGGTAAGCCAACTTTCTCAAGCCCCAATTTTCTTCGTGC
>CALQJP020000096.1 GCA_943330925.2 Chryseobacterium gleum | reverse complement strand
TTTGCCCAAAGTGAAAGTGGTAATCTCAAAGTCTAAGCTATCCACGTTGTTGCTCGGTGAATCATCCAATGAATCTTGCAAGATGGTGTATAAAATTTCATAGTCACCGGTTCCTGTTGAGGGTGTGAAAGTTGCACTGATACTAAGATTAGCCGAAGCGGATGAAGCAATGGAGGCGGGTGCGTTACTTTGGTTGTAGACCTCAGTAGTTTCGTCTTTCGTAATCTTCGCATTCAGACGCACTCCTGTTTGTGCAAAACCACCCACGTTGAGAATGTCTGCCTTGAATTTTAGAGCCGGCAACATAGTCAGCGGGTATTGGTGATATTCCAGATCAGTAAGTGTGGTCAGTCCATCTACAATTTGATTGTTGGTGTATTGAACCTTGGTAAGGAGAATGTCGTTGTCATTTGGCTGATAAATGCTGATGTCATCCAGCAACCACCAGTAGTAGGTGCCCTGATACTGGAATTTGATTTTAACATTGGGCTGATTGGCGGCCCACTGCGAGATGTTCACTGTTTTCCACTCGGTGCTTGGTGATTGAATGCCTGGGTTGTTGATGATCTCGGTCCACGTCTGGCCATTGTCAGTGGATATGTGAACGGTAGTGGTTGCCTGAAAATGACGGTATTGCTGCTGAAAGGTTAGAACGGCCGAGTTGATTCCCGTAAGGTCAATCGAATTGGTAATGACCCAGGCAGTGTGAGGAGCAGGGTCTGATCCTGTGCCGAAACCTGCGCCGCAAGCTGCTCCCGGATCATCCCAGTAGTTTCCGTCGAAAATGAGAAACCCATTGGATTGCGTTTGCGAGTTAATAGGAACGGCAATGGCTGAGCATGAACCACGTGCGCCTATTGTGTAGTTAGGGATAGTGTTTGGCCCGCGGTATTCCCATTGGGCTGTGTTGTTTGTGCTTGATATTCCTACTTCCCAATCGGAAGGTATGCCACTGGCAAAATCCCACGTTGCGATGGGGTTTCCGTATATCTGTGCAAAATACTGTTGGCTAACCAACAAGGAAATAGAAAGTATTAGAAGCAGTCTTGACATATGAGTTGTGTTCTTGACCCCTATTTGGGTCTCGCGAATTTATACAAGGCTGGTTCAACCCGTGAAGATTAATCCATTTTTAGTTGTCCGGCCATGTGGAGTATCATGCCATCTGATAGACCGATTTTAGGCACTATCATCTGCTTAATTCTCCCAATTTCCATGATTCGAAGGTAGATTTCGCATGCAGGAATAATTACATCGGCCCTATCAGGACGCAGCTTGAAGGTGAAAATACGTTCATCCAAACTCACTGAGTTCAGCTGCTTGTAAAGAATTTTGATTTCCGAGTTGGAAAGCATTTCCATCGGTTTTTTCCCTTGCAATTTGAAAAGGGTATTGACATTTCCGCCCGTACCTATCGCAATCAAACTATCGAGTTTTGTTCCATGCATGGACAGCCATTTCTCAATCGATTTCCAGGCTGCCTTGTCATTTGAGCCGGTGAGCGAGCGAACGGTCCCCACATCAAAGGATTGCCCTTCAACTCGTTTGCCTTTCTTGATGAGTGTGAGCTCAGTGCTGCCTCCACCCACATCAATGAAAAGATAGTCTTGCTTGATGTTTAAGTTTTGAGAGAAATAATTACTGAATATGAGATTGGCTTCTTCTTCGCCACTAAGTATTTCTATCTTGAAGTTAGCTTCTCGTTCGACCGTGTCTATGACTGCCTTCCGGTTTTTTGCTTCACGCATGGCGGATGTTGCACATGCGCGAAACATCTCGACCTGGTGAACATCCATGATGTACCAAAAGGCACGCATCGTCTTTACCAGCTGCCTTATCCGCTCATCCGATATTTTGCCGGTAGTAAATACATCTTCCCCAAGCCTCACAGGAACACGCGTCAATGAAACTTTATCGATACGGATTTCACCATTGAATTGGCGGACCTCTTCAATGAGCAAACGAATTGCATTACTCCCAATATCTATCGCCGCTAATTTCACTTTTTAGTCTTTTTGAGTTGGGGTTTGAAAGCCAATGAGCCAACATATTCAAAGGCCATTTCTTGAATATCCGTTGATTCTGGTTCGGCTGTTTTTTTCTTTCGATTTTCACTTTTTGAGAGCTGAATATCCAGCATCTTTTGCAACTCCTGTTGGATGTTGGTGTCGTAAATGGGAATAGTGGCTTCTATGCGGTGGTCTATATTTCGAACCATCCAATCGGCGCTAGAGATGAAATATAACGGCTTACCCCCATTGCCGAAAACCAATACCCGGCTATGCTCCAGGTAGCGACCTATGATATTCACTAAACGAATGTTCTCGCTTTTGCCTTCCAAGTTTGGTATAAGGGAGCAGATTCCTCGGATGATAAGATTAACCTTCACACCGGCTTGCGATGCTTCGTAGAGTTTCCGAATCATCGAGGCATCCACAAGATTGTTCAGTTTTAGCGTAATAAATGAGGGCATTCCTTTCTCCGCAAATTCAATCTCGGAGTTGATCAAATCCAATATTCTTCTGCGCGTATTGAAAGGCGAAACAATCAAATGCCTGTGCAAACTACGTATATAGTTGCTTTCGAAAAACTCGAACAACTTTCTTACTTCGTCGCCTATTTCTTTGTGTGCGGTTAGCAAAGCATGGTCTGTATAAACAGTCGATGTGCGTTCACTAAAATTGCCGGTTCCGGCATACACATAACGCACTGTTTTACCAGCCTCTTTTCTGGAAATAAGAATTAATTTGCTGTGCACCTTGAGCCCTTGAACGCCAGGTATTACGCGCACACCGGCTTCTGTCAGCTGACGCGTTACTTTGATGTTGTGCTCCTCGTCAAACCGGGCCTGTAATTCAACCAAAGCAGTTACTCTTTTTCCGTTGCGCGCCGCATTGATAAGCGCATTCACTACTTGCGAGTTTTTGGAAACTCGATAGAGCGTAATTCGAATCGTTTTTACTTCCGAATCGATAGCAGCTTGTCGAAGAAAATCAATGGTGTTTTGAAAGGAATGATATGGAAAGTGGAAAAGGATGTCCTTCTTCTTGATGGCTTCGAAAAACCCGGATTCTCCTTTGATTGCCGGATGATCGATGGCTGTTCTTGAAGGCCAGCATAAATCGGTTCTTCCCAGGTCAGGGAAGTTCATGAGGTCTCTTTTATTATGATACCGACCTCCGGGTGAAATGTTTTCTATGTTTTTAATCTTGGCTCTTTTCAAGACCAGGTCGAGAACATGATGGGGGATTGAATTATCGTAATTCAAACGCACGTACTCACCTTTTTTTCGTTGCGTAACACTGCGCGACATCTTTTCGATTAAGCCTTTGGAAAGGTCATCATCAATGTCGAGCTCAGCGTCGCGAGTGGTCTTTATGGCCCAGGCTTCTGCTTTTGAAAAGTGAAGCGATTCAAAAAGGTCTTTCAGGAAATAGCGTATCAAGTCATCAATGAAAATGACATACCGCTTGTCTTTTAACACCGGTAATTCAACAAAACGTGGGAGTTTAGATGATATCTCAATGAGTGCATGTGTTGACCCATGAGTGGCTCCTTTTTTATTGAGTTCGCAAATCAGATAGATACTTGCATCAGTAAGTTGTGGAAACGGTATGCGATGATGCAGTATTACCGGTATTAAATGCGGTTTTATTTTCTCAGTATAATAGTGGTTCAGAAAGGCAACATGTTCCTTGAGAATTTGTTTCTCATTAATAAGGCATACTCCTGATTTATCAAGCAGTTCAGTAACTACTTGAAAGGAATGGTCAAATTTTTCTTGTTGGGCATTGATGATTTCTTGGATTTCCTGCAGGGTTTCTTCCGGATCGAAATCCATGGGGTCAATCGGTTTTTTTGAGATGCCCATTGCGCGGCGCAGGGTGGCTACCCGCACTCTAAAGAACTCATCCAGATTATTGGAGAAGATACCCAGAAAGCGCATGCGCTCAACGAGAGGTACGTTCGCATTATCTGCCTCATTCAGCACGCGATTATTGAATGCTAACCAGGAAATTTCGCGATTTATGAATTCGCTCTTTTTTTTCATAACACTTGTTGTCATCTCTACAAATTGAACTACGCAAAGTTAAGCGTGTGTGGCCTCTGTAACACCAATTGCGCGCAATGAAAAAGGGGGTGCGAACACCCCCTTTCTTTAGCCGGTCTGCTGTGAATTAATAATTCAATTTCGCTGAAATGTAGAAGTTTCTGCCGGGAGCATTAATGCCACTTGCAAAAACGCGGTAGTTAATGTCCATGATGTTTTCTACGCCACCCTGAACGGATAGGTAGTTATTGACAGTATAGCCAACTCGTGCGTTTAGCGTATACCAGGCGGGCATTCCATCTGCAGTAGCATAATTCAAGTTGTCTTCTCCGCTATCAGAATAATCCTTTAGCTTTTTTGCGCCATTGTATAACGTGTATGCTTCCACAAACAGACTGTTCTTTTCATACATGGCTGAAAACTTTGCCATGAACGGTGAGATATGATCCAGTGGAATTTCGCCTTCTTCAGATTGAATGCGGCCATAGGTATAGTTGGCCGAAGCAAGAAAGGAGAAGCCTGCTAAAGCAGCCGTTTTAATGGTGGAGTTGAACCCATATATGTATGCTTTTCCTGCGTTTTGAGAAGCCAGCACACGGCTTAGTTCTCCATCATAGAAAATGCTGTCTGCTCCATTGTAAGAAAAGGCTGCGGTCTGAATAGCGTCCATAAAGCTGGTGTAGTAAACGGTGTTGTCCCAGCGCAAGGAAGAACCGAAAACCCGGGAAATACCCACTTCGAAGGTGGTTGATTTTTCAGGTTTGATGTTGTCGTTGGGTACAATAATGCTTCCCGGAGTGGACTCAAATATTTTGGCTAAGTCGTCGATGTTTGGAACTCTAAAGGCGCTTGAGATAAGCATGGAAAATTTCAACTTTTCAGAGGCGTTATGCACCAGGCCGATGCTACCGCTGTAAGATGGCGTTTTCTGTTCAATGGTGTTGAACGGGAATTTGAAAAAGGTGGTGTCGACCAGTGTCGATTTTAGGGAGCTGTAGCCAACACGCAACCCGTCGGTCATGTTCGTTTTCTCGCTTAACTTCCACAGGTGGGTAAGATAAACTCCCGCCAATGCCATAGAATTCGTTCCATCCGGGTAACGGGTGTCCAAATTGCTGGATGCCCCTGTGTAGATATCAACTTCATTGGCTGTGCTTTTCAGGCCATTGAGTTGGCCATCAACGCCCACTTGCATCTCGTGCGAATCGCTTTTGTGTTGAGCGAAAAAGTTAAATCCTGAAACAGCCACATTCTCCACCCTGCTTTGCAATCCGGATTTTCGATAACGTCGCTGGTGCCTGCTTTCCTCCACAAACTGCTGATTGATATTGAATCGATATTCACTGAAGAAATGGCCCTCGCTTTTAATCGCCAGATCGTAGCTCATCATCAGTCGCTCTTGCGGTCCATAATACCATTCGCTCCACTTGAGAGCCCCTCCTGAGATGTCCGTGAGGCGGTCATAGCGTGGCAAGTTGGTTGAATTGGAATACTGCAAATTCAATTGATGGGAAACATGGTCGTTTTGGCGGAACAGGAATTTTTGCATCAAGTTGTACTGGTTATATCCCGACCTTACCTGCAGGTTCGGGTTCTCATTCGTGATAATGCTGTCGATTCCATAAGAGCCAGGCTTATCAAAGTTGCTATCGATGTAGTTGTCACGCGTGATATACTTCCCGTCGAACAATGGATTGGCATTCTTCCCATTGCGCAAATCACCGAAGAGCGAATATGAAACGATGGTTCGACTTGCAAACCGCTTCCATCCAAGGTTGATGTCTAGCCCTGTGGTTGATTCTTCATTGACAGTGGAGTAGCGGGTACGAAGACCGACTTGTACTAAGAGATTGTCGTCGCTGCTGAGAATGGGCTTTTTGGTAAACAGGTGTATCGTGCCTCCCAATGCATCGGTGCCATATTGAGTGGATGACGGCCCAAAGAGTATTTCGGCTCTATCCAGGCTTATGTTGTCGATGGTCATGATGTTTTGCAGGTGACCCGATCTGTATATCAGGTTGTTCATGCGAACCCCGTCGACTACTAACAGAATGCGGCTGGCTTCGAAACCCCTGATGACAGGACTTCCTCCACCTTGCTGGCTTTTTTGGACGAGGACGGAGCCATTTTGTGCCAGGAGGTCGGCGGTGGTTTGCGCCTGCGAGCGTGCTATTGTTTTTGAATCGATGAGCTCAATCCATTGAGGGATTTTGTTTTTACGCTCTTCGATTTTGTTATATGAAATCACGATTTCATTGAGCTGCAGTTGCTCATGTAGTGTGTCTTGTTGCGATAAAAGGGGGGTAGTGCAAATGCAGCCAAGCACAATCCCCACCAAGAAAGTATATTTCTTCATGTTGGAAGTTATTGATGTATAAAGATGTTTGACTCAATTCATGAGCCTGCGCAATACATCAAGTGGCCGGTGGGTGCTCTATTGCCAGTTTACTCCTTTTTGCAACCGGAGTCAAGTAAAAAGAAGAATGGGTAAGGATAGTTGGGGTCAGAAGACACTTCATCGTAAGAATCGGCTCCTGAATGAAACTTGTGATGCTGAATGCACTTGCAAGATTAGCCAACTCCGACCATCCTGTAGATTCGTTTTGAAGCCCGTATAAGGTGCGTTTCAATTTGTTTTCTGCATGGTCGGGTACTGCGATTACAATAACATTTTCGCCATTTTCCGATACAGAAACGACATCGTACATCCTGTTGTGAATTACAATTTCCCCTTCTTCAACAAGCGCAGCCCGGTATTCGGAAGCAGTTAACTCGAATTGAACTCTTTTGGACTCTTGTAAGAGCCGGGATTCACGATTCGTCTTATGCACCCAAAGCGCGGTGGTATAGACCATCCAAGCACCACCAATCTGGCTTAGCGCCAACAGGATTAGAATTGCGGCAATGCTTTTTCGTTGCATGGTGGGCAAATATGCGAAATTTTCAACTTCTTGTGATTTCCGGAATAGCGGAACCTGTAGGGTGCTCTTTCACTTAGGTGTATTAGGGTAGAAGCTCGGAATAACTAAATTTTGAGCATTTCACATCGCGTTTATATTTGTGACTTCTAAATTTCAGAAATTGACATGAGAAAAAGCTTACTTACGCTTGGTTTGGGACTTTTAACTGCCCTTACTGCAATGGCCCAGTATCGTTGTGGTACTGACCTTATGAATAACAGGGAGCGTTCACGCAATCCCTTTTTGGTGCAGGCTCAGGATAATTATGAGCGGTTGATGCGCGAAGAAATGATTGAATGGCGCAATAACCGTGATGGCGAGACCGAAGCAGTACTCGTTATTCCGATCGTGTTCCACATTTTGCATTTGGATGGTCCAGAAAACATTTCTGATGAGCAGATTTTTGATCAAATGGAAATCCTCAATCGCGACTACAACAAATTGAACGCGGATACCATTGTTGTGGTAAACGGTTTCGATACAATAGTTGCGAACGTCAAGTTGGAGTTCCGCTTGGCAACCAAAGATTTCTTAGGCAATTGCACCAACGGTATCGAGCGCATACGCTCTATCGAAACGTATGTAGGTGACAATGGTTCTAAGCTGAACCAATGGCCGCGCGAGCGTTATGTGAATATTTGGACTGTTGCAAACATGGAAAATGGTGTTGCCGGTTACAGCCAATACCCTTCATCTGTAATTGATGGTCAATCGGCTCTTGCTGATGGTGTAATTATCCGTCACAACTACATAGGAAGCATCGGCACAGGTTCCGATTTCGCTTCTCGTGCTTTGACTCACGAAATTGGTCACTTTTTAGATTTGGCGCATCCTTGGGGTAGCACCAACGAGCCGGAAGTGGAATGCGGCGATGATGGAGTTTCGGATACTCCGGTTACCGAGGGTCATGCCAGCTGCCAAGACTTGAAAGACTTTTCATGTAGCTCAACTGCGTTAA
>CALQJP020000095.1 GCA_943330925.2 Chryseobacterium gleum | reverse complement strand
AGATTTTCGATGAGGAAGATTCCGCAGAGCACGGGTATGAGCAACTCTTTGCGAATGGCAATGGCAAATGTGGCGATGATGCCACCTAGCGCAAGGCTGCCGGTATCGCCCATGAATACTTGTGCCGGATACGTGTTGTACCAAAGGAATCCGATGCATGCTCCAACGAATGCGCTGATGAAAATTACCAGTTCACCTGCGTTCGGCACATACATGATATTGAGGTAGTCGGCGAATATGTAGTTGCCCGACAGGTAGGCGAGAAGAGCAAGCGTTACTCCGATGATAGCGCTCGTTCCCGCTGCTAAGCCGTCGATGCCATCGGTGATGTTGGCACCGTTGCTTACAGCTGTAACAATTACCACTACGATGATCGCAAATAAGATGAAGAGGGTGGTGGGAGTTTCCCAACTATCCGGCATGAGCCAGGTATAATCGAATTCGTTGTCTTTCACAAATGGAATAGTCGTCTTCAACGATTTCTCTGATTGCCATAGCGATGGATCACTATCAGCAACGAGCGTTGAACTGCCCATTGGTGTGTCATTGATTTTCGTTTTGATGAAGACATTCTCGTTGAAGTAGAGCATGCCTGCAACGATGAGGCCCACACCAATTTGTCCGATGATTTTGCTTGTGCCGGCAAGTCCTTGTTTGTCTTTCTTGAACACTTTAATGTAGTCGTCCATGAAGCCAACAGCGCCCAGCCAAACGGTGGCGATAATCATGGTGAGTATATACACATTGGTGAGACGTGCGAAGAGTAAAGTCGGAATGAGAATGGCCGCGAGGATGATGAGACCTCCCATGGTGGGCGTGCCCGATTTTTCCATTTGCCCTTGTAGGCCAAGATCACGGACGGTTTCGCCCACTTGCTTGCGCTTGAGCATGGCGATAAGACGTTTTCCGAACACCATCGAAATGGTGAGCGACAAAATGATACTCAACGCTGCGCGGAAGGAGATGTATTGAAACAGACCGGCGCCTGGAAAGTCGAAATGCTGTTCGAGGTATTGGAAGAGGTAGTACAACATTATTTCTCGAGCATGGTTAGGGTTTCACTTACAATTTGGAAGTCGTCGAAGGGATGTTTTACACCTGCTATTTCTTGGTAGCGTTCGTGACCTTTCCCGGCGATAAGCACGATGTCTCCGGCGTTTGCCAGCGTGCAAGCGAGTTTGATGGCCTCGCGACGATCGGTCATAGCGAGTGTCTTTTTCATCATCACAGGATCAAGGCCTTCTTTCATTTCCTGAATAATGGTTTCAGGGTCTTCGCTGCGTGGATTGTCGCTTGTCAGAACGACACGATTACTCCATTCTGCCGCTATTCGTGCCATTTCCGGACGTTTGGTTTTATCTCGATCGCCGCCACAACCCACAATGCTGATGACCTGTTCGTTGCCCGAGCGGATATCAGCAATGGTCTTTAGCACATTCTTTAATGCGTCGGGTGTGTGTGCGTAGTCGATCACAGCCGTAATTCCATTGGGTGTTTTGATGTATTGAAAACGACCGTCGGGTGCCTGAAGGCCCGATATGGCAGTGAGCACTTCCAATTTATCCAGCCCCAGTTCCATAGCTGCCGCATACACAGCAAGGATGTTATAGGCGTTGAATCCACCGATGAGCTGTGTATACAAATCCTGATTGTCGATGTGTAAGTGCAGTCCGGCAAAGCCGTTTTCCAGCACCTTGGCGCGGTAATCTGCCATGCTGTGCAAGGCCATCGTTTTCACATTGCCTTTGCAGTTTTGCACCATGATGTCACCGTGGCGATCGTCTATATTGGTTATGGCGAAGGCTGAAGAAGGAAGCATGTCGAACAGGATCTTCTTCGCCTTGATGTATTCGTTGAACGTTTTGTGGTAGTCGAGGTGGTCGTGTGTGATGTTGGTAAACAAAGCGCCACGCAGTTGCACACCCGTGAGTCGGTGTTGATGCAACGCGTGCGATGATGCTTCCATAAAGCAATACACGCAACCTGCTGCCACCATGTCGTTCAGTAGTGCATTGAGTGCAATGGCGTTGGGTGTGGTATGTGTCGCCGGTACTTCGTTGTCGTTGATCTTGTTGACAACAGTAGAAAGCAACCCAGCTTTGAATCCCATTTTGCGCGCAAGGCGATGCATGAGCGTTGCCGTAGTGGTTTTTCCATTGGTGCCGGTTACGGCAACTACTTGTATTTTTTCGCTCGGGTTGTCGTAAAAGTTTGACGCGATATAGCCGAGCGATTCAGCCGAATTTTGAACCTGAATGAACGTGATGCTGCCGGTAGGATAGTCCGGAATTTTTTCGCAAATAATGGCAACAGCGCCTGAAGCAATGGCGGTGTCGATGTACTTGTGGCCATCAACCGTAGTGCCTGTAATCGCCACAAACAAGCTGAAAGGCTTCACTTCGCGCGAGTCCATGGCAATATGCTCTATAGCTACGTGCGTTGATCCGAACACTTGTCGAATGCGCGTTTTGAATAGTATGTCCTTGAGTAATTTCACAGAAGTTCGATGGTGATATGCGGGTTGGAATGAATATGACTACCTGCAGGTATGCTTTGTTTTCGAACGGTTCCGAAGCCGCTCACTTTTACTCTCATGCCTTGGCTTTCGAGCAGGTATAGCGCATCTTGAAGCCCCATGCCGAGTACGTTGGGTACTACACCTGCTTCAACCAGGCGCGGTGTAACCAGTAGTGAATCATTTTGTGCTACGGTGGTATACCATTGACCTTGGCCGTCAGTGTATACGGGAATTTTCAAGCTGCTGAATACGGTGTTCAGTTCGTTGGCAGAACCGCTCTTTATTTGAGGGAGTTTGCGCTGCACCATCATAGTGCTGTCTGAACCTGCCGGGGCTCTGAATTCAATTTCGGTGCTGTAAATTTTATCGGCAAGCTCCATGAAAACAGGAGCGGCAATCACACTTCCGTAGTATGCGCCTCGAGGATCGTTTACAACAACAATACAGGTGTATCGTGGTTTGTCGGCGGGGAAATAACCCACAAACGAAGCGCGGTAGTGATGGGCTTGATAGCCTCCGTCTTCGTGCAGCCATGCGGTGCCTGTTTTGCCGGCAACCTTGTATGGACATTTTTTGAACAGCCCGCCTGCAGTTCCTCCTTCCTCCGTAACACCTTCCATCATTTTACGGCATTGCGCCAGCGTTTCGTCTTTGCAAATTTTCGCGCGGTGAATAATGGGTTGCGCTTGCTGAATAACGAGTCCGTTGCGGCGTATCTCTTGCACGAATTGCGGGCGCACCATCACACCGTTGTTGGCAACGGCATTGTAAAAGGCTAGTGTTTGAAGGGGAGTGCAGGTTGTTTCATAACCAATTGCCATTTGTGTCAGACTTAATCCGCTCCAACCATTGTCTTTGGTGGTTTTGTACATGCGTGGTGAGGCCTCGCCGGATAGTGAAATGCCCAGTGACTCGGCAATTCCGAATGAATGCAGTTTGTCGAGGTAGCGTTGCGGATTATCTCCAAATGATTTTTTCACGAGGAGTGCAGTGCCTACGTTCGACGATTTCTCGAATACTTGTTCGGCTGTAATTGTTCCGTTACCTCCTTTGTCCCAGTTAGAGTCTTTCATGGTTCGGCCATGGAAGGTGACCATTCCGTTGCCGGTTTCCACCTTGTCGGTAAGCTTCACCGCGCCCTCGTCCATGCATGCCATGAGTGATGCAAGTTTCATGGTTGATCCGGGTTCAATGCTTTGGCTAATGGCGTAGTTGAGTCTTTCGCTGAATTCACCTTCGCGGTTGTTGCGCGAGAGGTTGGCTACTGCGCGCACAAAACCGGTTTGCACTTCCATGAGAATGGCACATCCCCAATCTGCATTGGTTTCTTCGAGCTTGCGTTTGAGAGCCGCGTGTGCCACGTCTTGCAGGTGCACGTCGATGGTGGTAATGATGTCGGCACCCGGTTCGGGTTCTTCAACAAACTCATTGTTCATGGGCTTCCAAACGCCGCCCGCAATTTTCTCCATCATCTGTGCGCCTTTTTTTCCGCGCAGCAGTTCATCGTAATCGCGTTCAATACCAACTTTGTTTTCGGCGCGTTCCATCCCGATTGTGCGAGAGGCCAACGATCCGAATGGTTGATCGCGAATGAATTTTTCTTCGAATACAAATCCTCCGCGAATGTTCCCTTTGCTGATGAAAGGGAATTTCTTCACGAGCTGCAATTGGTTGTAGTCGACATGGTCGATTATTTCAATGTATCGATTGCCCTCGCTTTTGGCTTTCTTGAAGATGGCCTTGTATTCTGCGGCAGTGCGGTCGCCGAAGAGATTCGCAAAACTTTGGCACATGGAGTCGAGCCTCGATTGATATACCTCTTCGTCGAAGGGAGCTTTGGCGTCCCATCGTATTTCGTATTCCGGGATGCTGGTGGCCATGAGGCTTCCGTCGCTTGAATAGATCTGACCGCGTACCGGTTGTATTTCGCGCACTTTATAGGTGAAGCCTTCTGCGAGTTGTTGCGCTTTTTCATCGGGGAAAAGCTGGATAACAAATACTTTGATAACAATGGCTATCGCAAGCAAGCAAAGACCCGCAAACACCATCCATGCTTTGTTGTGGATGAGCGCAATGTGCTGCTTTTTACCTTTCACCTCATGTCCGGGTGCAGACTCAATAGGCGTCTGCACCGGAGCATGCGGAGGGTTGATAGGACTGTTTTTTATATTTTCCGATGGGTTCATTCTTGCGAAGTTTTTTCTTCGAAAAAGCCATTTTCGACGTCAATCACTTGAGGGGGTGTGCGCAGTTCTTTTAGCCCCATTTGTTCGATTGCTTGAGCAACGTTGCTTTGTTGTTTACTCTTCTCGAGGTCGCTCATGGTGGTGTTGTATTGTGAGCGCAACTCGTTGAGTTGGTTTTGGAGCTTGATTTTTTCTCGGGCTGTGTTTTCGAAGTAATAGACCAGGCCGATGTTTGCGATGAATAGGGCTACCAGAAAGAGTACAAACGACAAATGCTTGATGAGTCCATCACGAACGAGGAAATCACCGCTGAGAATTTTTTGGAGGAAGTTTCCCCTGCCCGCCTTTTTCTTCGGGGTTGTTGGGTTGACATTTTCTACCGGGTTAGGCGCGGCAGACGATGTCTGTGAATTGACTTCGTTGGTCGGTTTCATTAATTCAGGTTAACCAAGCGGCAGCATGCGCTGTCGGTTGTTTAGCTTATTTGTTTTCTCTGGTCGCAACACGCATTTTAGCGCTGCGTGCGCGGGTATTTTCTTCTATCTCTTCTGCTGTTGGCAGAATGGGCTTGGAGGTAAGGGGCTTTAGCGGTCGTTGTAAGTTCCCGAAGAAGTCTTTCACAGGAGTTCCTTCGAAGTTGCCGGTTTTGATGAAGTCTTTCACCAGGCGGTCTTCGAGTGAGTGATAGCTAATCACAACGAGACGTCCATCGGGAGCCAGCACTTCTGCGCTTTGTTCCAAAAACTCCTTGAGCACATCGAGTTCGCGATTCACTTCAATGCGCAACGCTTGAAACAGTTGTGCGAGCACCTTGTGTTCACGCATGCGAGGCAAGTGTTTTTGTACAGCATGTTTGAGGTCATCACTCGTGAACAGTGGCCTCGCCTGCATAATGCTTCGTGTCATAGAGCGAGCATTTTCCAGCTCGCCATAACTCCTAAGTACTTGCGTGAGTTGTTGCTCTTCGTAGCTGTTCACCACATCTGCAGCAGTGAGCGTGCCTTTCATGTCCATTCGCATGTCGAGTGTTGCATCGAATCGAATGGAGAACCCGCGGTCTTCGCTGTCGAACTGATGACTGCTCACGCCTAAGTCGGCGAGTATGCCGTCCACCTGACGAATTCCCATGAGTCGGAGCCAGTTTTTCATGAATCGAAAATTCTGGTCTACCAATTCAAACCGAGGGTCATCAATGCGATTGGCCAAGGCTTCCGGATCTTGATCGAAGGCAATCAGTCTTCCCTTATCCAAGTATTTCAAAATCTCTTTCGAATGCCCTCCACCACCGAAGGTTACATCCACATACACCCCATTGGGTTTTATGTTGAGGTTGTCGATTGAAGTTTGCAGGAGCACCGGTCGGTGGTATCCGTCTTCTTTTTTGTGGTTCGACATATCCATAGTTGCAAGTCAGCTTTGAGGCCGCTTCTTGCTAGTTATCTTTTCTCAAATCGTTTTGCACCTCTTCCGCCAACTGCATGAAATCGAAGTCGGGCAGGCTAAACTTCTTATCGCGGGTTTCCTTGTTCCATAATTCCATCTTCTGTCCCAAGCCGCACAACACGAGGTCGTTGTTCTTCTTCAAATCCACCTCGGCATATTCCAACAAGTGCGATGGAATGTTGATGCGCCCCACGGTGTCGAGTTCGAGTTCGGTGGCGCCATTGAGGAAGAAGCGAATGAACTCGGCGTGCTTCCGGTTGTGCGGATTCATGCGTTCGAGATCGGCCGAAATTTTCTCCCACGTTGGCAGGGGGTAGATGACGAGGCAACGGGTGTAGATATCGCGGTTGATCACCAATCCCAGGTGAATAACTTCCTCCAGAGACTTGCGCATGCGAGCAGGAAAGAGGAATCTTCCCTTGTTGTCGAGCTTGCATGGATATTCTCCTAGGAGTTTGAGCATCGGTTGGTTTTGTTGCCTTAGTCGGCACGAAAATAGGAAGCTTTTACCACATTTTACCACAAAAGACCAAATTAGGGTGTTTTGTTGAAAAATGAGGGTTTTGATTTTGGGCAATACTGAGCGTTAAAAGGGTTTAAATGTCTAAAAAAGAATGAGATGCAGTTTGATTGGTGGTCGTGGTAGAATGTGGGAGAAAATCTGTAAAAAAGATGTTTTTTGACTTGTTTTAGATCTTTTGTCGGGTTCTGAGTGAATGAATTTGATAGCTGTTGGGATGCTGTGGGAAGGATTTCAGCAGTGGTGTGTTGATGGAAATTGGATGAGATGCTTTGCGCTACAAGCGAAATCCACGACACTTGCAACAGGCGGATTCTTCGGAATGCCCAACATGTTATGTTTACATTCGCATAACGCAGCAGTGACTAAGTGAACTATGGATTATCAGCTTAAAGAAGAAAACGGATTTCGTTACATCGAGGAGGGTTCCGGTGAGCCACTTATCTTGTTGCACGGCCTATTTGGTGCGTTGAGTAACTTCAAAGATGTGGTGTCACATTTTTCAGTTACACACAAGGTGGTAATTCCCATGTTGCCTCTCTACACGATGCCTGTGCTCACTACAGGAGTGAAGAGCATCGCGCATTTCCTCAATGATTTTATCGAATACAAGGGATACGGAAAGGTTAATTTATTGGGCAATTCGCTGGGTGGACACGTAGCGCTGATCTATTGCAAGGAGCATCCTGAGCGCGTCAATTCGCTTGTGCTTACTGCCAGCTCCGGACTGTATGAAAATGCCTTCGGTTCGAGCTTTCCGCGTCGCGAAGACAAAGAGTTCATACGTCAGAAAGTGGGTCTTACCTTTTACGATCCGAATCACGCCACGGATGAATTGGTGAATGAATGCTTCGAGATTGTAAACGACCGCAATCGGGTGCTGCGCATTCTGGCCTTGGCGAAATCTGCCATACGACACAACATGGCCAAGGAGCTTCCGGCTATGAAATTTCCCGTTTGTTTGATCTGGGGAAAGAATGATACGATTACTCCACCGGAGGTTGCCGAGGAGTTTCACCAGCTGTTAACCAATTCGTCGTTGTTTTGGATCGACCAGTGTGGCCATGCGCCGATGATGGAGCATCCGCAACGCTTTAACGAGCTCCTCGATGCTTGGATGAAAGAGAAAGGGCTTTAAACGCCGGCAGTCATCTTACTTCGCTCAATTCAACTCTTAATTTTATACGATTGGGTAAAGAGATTATCCAATGCTTTGACCTATAAAGCCGAGCAGGCGCTCCCGGCCTGTGCGCTCTGTAGCGGATGTCACGAATATATTCGGCAGCTCTGCGAATTGTTCGAGCAATTTGGCACAGAATGCATTGACATT
>CALQJP020000094.1 GCA_943330925.2 Chryseobacterium gleum | reverse complement strand
GCGCAACAGGAAGGTGGGCTTGATGTACACACCCTGATTGGCAAATGAACTCAGCGCGCCTACCATCTGATACAACGGTATGTTGGCTGCACCCAACGAGAGCGGTCCAACGGGATCAAGATGCGAAGTGATGCCTAAGCGTCGCGCAAGGTTGATGATGTTGTCGATGCCGTATTGCTGTGCCATGCGTGCAGCCACCGTGTTGACCGAGTTGGCCAATGCGCAGCGCATCGTGTAACTGCCGTAGCCACCGCCGCTGTTTTGCGGACACCAGCTTCCCCAGCAAAACTGAGAACCATCGACAGCGTCTTTGGGTGATTTACCCATGCGAAGCGCAGTGGCATATACCAGCGGCTTAAAGGTAGAACCCACCTGACGTGCCGATTGGTACACATTATCGAATTTGAAGTGCTTGAAGTCGATGCCACCCACCCAACATTTTACCTGACCAGTATGCGGATCGACCGACATCATGCTCGCGTGCAGAATGCTCTTGATGTACTTGATGCTGTCGAGCGGTGAAAGCAACGTGTCCTTATCACCCATCTGATGATACACCCGCATCTTCACCGGTTTCTTCATGATGGCATCCACCTCCGCTTCCGACAAGGCCGGCCACTGATGTCCGCAACCATCTTTCGACTCCTGGCAATGGTAAACCTCTCCGTTTTCACCCTTTTCCTTTCGAATGTAAAAGCCCGGACGACTGCAATCGGGACAGAGTTTCCCCGTGAGCATCATGTAACGCTCGCTCGACTCGATGGCGCGCTTCATAATAGACTCGCGATTGCTCTTACTGATGCCGTTGTAGAACGGATAATTCTCCGATTTACGACGGCCAACATCTTTGGTAAAGGCGGGCTGTAGTTCTTTGCGCAAATGTTCATGAACCGCCCACTCTGCATACTCCTGCATGCGCGAATCGATGGAGGTGAAAATCTTTAGTCCATCGCGGTAAATGTCATACGGCTCACCATCGGCCTTGGCGTATTTCAAATTTCCCTTTTCATCTTTTTGCTGAAGCAGTTCTTCCAACTCACCGCGAAGTACTTCGCGGAAGTAAGGCGCCAAACCCTCATCGTGGCTCATGCGCTGAAAGTCGATGCCCAGCGGCAAAGCACGCAGGGAGTCATATTCCGTTTCCGACAAGAAATCGTATTTCACCATTTGATCGAGCACCACTTCTCGACGTTTCAACACCAGTGAATCGCGCTTGAGCGGATTGAACAGCGAAGAGTTCTTGAGCATCCCCACGAGCATGGCCGACTGCTGCACGTTCAAGGAGTCCGGAGTGGTATTGAAATAGATATGCGCCGCCGACTTGATGCCGACCGCCTGATTTAAAAAGTCGTACTGATTGAGATACAGCGCAATGATTTCATCCTTTGTGTATAAGCGCTCAATCTGGCAAGCAATGATCCATTCTCGGATTTTCTGAAAGCCCCTCTTTACGACTGAAACATTTTGATACTCCTTCGTGAACTGCATCTTGGCCAACTGCTGGGTGATGGTGGAACCACCTCCACCTTGACCGGCTGTAAACACGGCCCGAAACAATCCCCAATAATCCACCCCGCTGTGCTCGCGGAATCGAACGTCTTCGGTTGCTAAAAGTGCATTGACCAGCTGAGGTGGCAACTCACTGAACTTTGCATCGCTGCGATTTTCCTTGTAATAGGCTCCCAATGTGCGCCCATCGGCAGACACTACTTGTGAGGCCAGGCTCACCTTGGGGTTGGCCAACAAATCCACGTCGGGCAAGCCGCTTAACATGGCCGTGGCCAATACACCTACAATCAGAAACACAGGGGTCAATGCTACAATCCAGAGCACACGGGCTCTACCTGAGAAGTTATTGGATGTCTTTTTTGCCATGGCTTTCTGCTTACCAACAAAACTAGTGTTGCGGTTCCATAGAACAGCAAATAGAACGGCTTGTTGCGCACATCGTCTCGTTAGCAATTCAACACCCGAAAATTTATTTCCATTTCTAAGCAACTGTTTGCCTGGGTAGGGTGTTATTTGGTTGAACCGCATATACAAAAAGAGATTATGAGACCATTAACACTGCTTATTGCCCTGCTCATTTCGGTAGTTTCTGTTGCACAGACCGAATGGGGTTGCACCGATCCGGCCGCGGCCAACTACGACCCAAATGCAACGGGCGATAACGGCACCTGCTGTTATGATGGGGTGTGGTATGTGCTAAATGCCAGCGAGGCATGCTATTTCTCGTTTTATAACGACCAACTCGGTTACCTCGGAGCGGCTGAATTCCCTTCCCAGACAGGAGTATGTATTCCTGAAGTGTGCACCTCTGTAAACGTGCAGAACTACATGGGCTTCGGCACCTTCACGTGGTCAGTTTCAGACAACCAGGGAAACATTGTTTTGCAAGGGCAAAACACCGACAACTTTTACGATTACGGCATTATAAGCAGCACAACCGGAATACCCGGTTGCCTCGACCCTCAGGCTTGCAACTTCGATGCGAATGCAAACTGCTATGACTACACTTCTTGCGATTACAGCTGCTGGGGATGCACCAATCCTCAAGCTGTCAATTACAACCCGGCAGCTACCATCGATGACGGTTCTTGCTGCTCGGCAACCAACTACCTTACAGGAACGGTTTCAGGAACTACGGATGACCTTGGAATAAATTGGTACTTAACCTCTCTGGATGGAAGCTTCAGCTATGGCATGCTCAACGGAACAGCGATGTGTGTACCCGAAGGCTGCTATTTCATTAGCATTTACTCTCCGATCTATCAGGGATCAGCTCAATTTACCTTTACCAACGCAAACGGCGAAGTTGTTTTCAGTCAACCCATTGAAACACCTTACCCTATCACCTTTACCATGGGCGACGGAACACCCGGCTGTGGCGACCCGAGTGCTTGCAATTACGCTCCTACAGCAACTTGCCAATCCTACGCGCTCTGCACCTACGATTGCTACGGATGCACCAATCCGCAAGCGGCCAACTACGACTCTACTGCCACGTTGGATGACGGTTCTTGCTGCACGCAATCATACACCCTTTCGGGCACAGGCGAATTCCAATACAGCGTACGTAATTACCAAACGGCCCTTTCCGCCGGTGGTGTATTCCCGGGATCAACCGGGTTCTGCCTGCCCGATGGCTGTTTCTTTATCGACTTGTGGAGCCTCACGAGTGAAAACTTTGAATGGACCTTGACCGATGCTACAGGCCAAGTGGTTGCCTCAGGTGCGAATAGTTATTATTACTCGGCGCTAAGCTTCGCTAACAATGCAACCACCGGTTGTCTCGACTATTACGCATGTAACTACGACGCTTCTGCCACCTGCTCCGACTATTCGATGTGTAGCTATGACTGCTACGGTTGCACCGACCCAACAGCATCCAACTTCGACCCGGATGCCACACTCAGCAGCAACACATGCTGCTACGCTTCGTACTACGAAGTGGAGCTTTCAGCCCCGGGCTACTGGTATGCCTACTCAAGCGACGGCTCGAACGGAGGTTCAGGTCATTATCCCGAAAACACCGGCTTTTGCTTTTACGAGGGCTGCCTCTATTTCTCAGCCTATCCCGATGACTATTCGCTTACAGACTTCAGCGCGACTCTCTCTCTCAATAACACAATCGTTACCAGCGGTAATGTGAACCCAATCTTCGGCGGTGTTGAATTGACCCTGTCTGAAAACCCCATTACAGGATGTAATGTTTATTACGCATGCAACTATGACCCAACAGTCAATTGCCCTGACTACAACGCGTGTGACTTCAGCTGTTACGGCTGCACCAATGCTTCAGCTCCCAACTACAGCCCGGGTGCTACCATCGACGATGGAACCTGCTGCTACAACAATTGGTATACACTCGAGTTTTCAGGTCCGACCTATTGGTCTATTACCTCTTTGACTGATTACTCTTACAGCACCGGTACTTATCCTGCACAAAATGGATTCTGTATCACAGGTTCATGCTTCCAGCTTTCTGCCTTTTCATACGATGGAACCGATGTGAACTACACCATTTTCGATGCCGCCGGAAACACCATCGATAGCGGCACCATCGGTTATTACGAATATGCCGTAACCATTGCACTCAATGGAGTAACGCTTGGTTGCGCCGACCCTTCAGCGTGCAACTACGACTCCTCAGTGGAATGCATGGATTACTTGAATTGTGATTACAGCTGCCTGGGCTGTACCGATCCTACCGCACCTAATTACAACCCAAGCGCAACCCAGAACGATGGTTCATGCTGCTACAACAACTGGTATAGCATGAGTGCTTCCGAAGAGTTCTATTGGTACATCGCAGATGCTAACATGAACTACTACGGCGGTATCTATCCTGCACAAAGTGGCTTTTGCTCGCTCAACGACTGCTTTACCATGCAGGTATATTCGCTGACCGGCAACCCGATTGAACTTGAAATCACCAATCAAAACGGAGTTGTTCTCTATTCAGGAACTGCAAACTCTACCAACTATTACGAGCTGATCTCTGTAAGCAATACGTCAGAAATAGCGGGCTGCACAGACCCTTCAGCCTGCAACTACAACGCTGATGCTACTTGCGACAATGGCTCCTGCAATTTGTGCTTCGGTTGTACCAACCCCTCGGCCCTCAATTACGATGCTTGGGCGTGGTACGATGACGGAACTTGTATTTATGAAATGGTGCCTCCTTTCATGGGTATGACCATGTTGCCCGATGAGATCAACAACCAATTCTGGGTGCGTGTTGAAATGATGGACGAAGGAAACGGAGCTCCATACGTGCTGAGCACAAGCTTCGATAACCAAATGATGGTGATGACCGAACCAGGTCAATTCCTCGCCGGTCCATACCCTTGTGACGCCACGATCGACTTCACGCTGCAAAGTATGGAAGCCGGCATGATGGAGTACATGAACGCATCGATGGAAGGTGCTTGCGCTGTTGCGCAATCCGTGATCGAAATGACACCATCATTTTCGCTCTATCCGAACCCGTCTAACGATCGTGTTACCATTTCAGGTTGGGATGCCAATGCAAGCGTAACCATCAGCGATATCAGCGGCCGATTGGTTCGCCAGGAGCAATTGCGTAATAACCAAATTGAAACTGCAACACTTACTGATGGCATCTACGTTGTGACTCTCACGGAGGGCACCAAAACAGCGAGCAAGCGTTTGGTGATACAGCACTAATAGAAAAGTATTCTAATGAAAAAAGCCGGGCTTGACCCGGCTTTTTCATTTCTATGTCAATCATTATTCGCCGCCACCCAACAGCGTGTACGCTAAGCGAACACCCAAATAGCTGGAAGATTCAGCGCCTTCAATTTCGCTATCAGGAGCAATGATGTTGTAACGCAAACCCACATCAATCTTGTTGGTAAGCATATAACCCACACCCAAAGCACCACTCAAGTAACTATCCGAAGAAGTGGTACCCGGAAAGGTTCCGAAAATACCAAGATCCAGATCTTTCGTTGTCACACTCAAATTGTGTACACCACCTTGCACATGCGCATAAAGACCTGCGCCACGCTCTTTGAAATAATACTTCGCACCCACCTGAATAGGCATCATTGAGGACTTATCAATCAATGTAGAAACGGCATCATCGATGCCGAGCATGATATATCCCACTTGAAGTGTTACTCCTAGCTTTTCGCCGATAGGCTGCTCGTATCCTAGTGAGGCGCCATAGCCCAACGGATAGGATTCACCGAAGTCGCCCGTTGGAAGAGCCAATTCAGCACCCAATGATACAGGCCCAAGTTGAGCCACGCCCGCCACCGACATCCCGAGGGCAGCAAGCATTGTGATTAGTTTTCTTTTCATTAGTTATGATTTTGCGTAGGTAATGTAGGCGGAGTCGCCTCCAAAATTTCCGTGCCCGACAGCTACAATGAACATCTCCATGTTCATGGAAAACACTTCATGAATTGCCTGAATGAAAATGAGCGTAGATAATTGCTGCCATTTTATTGTTCACCACCTTCTGCAACTCCTCCAAACTCGCCTCCTTCACAGCCTGCACCGTTTTGAAATGATGAATGAGTGCTTGCGTGGTGTGCATTCCCACTCCTTTGATATCAGTGAGCTCTGAGCGAATCGCATCCTTGCTTCTGCGGTCGCGGTGCTTGGTAATTCCAAAGCGATGCGCTTCGTCGCGCAGGCGTTGAATAAGCTTCAGTGATTCGCTTCGCTTGTCCAAATAGATGGGCAAGCTATCGCCCGGGAAATAAATCTCCTCCAACCGTTTTGCAATGCCGATGATACCGATTTTACCATACAGATCGAGCTTCACCAAACTTTCGATAGCTGCGCTCAGCTGGCCTTTGCCACCGTCGACGATGATGAGCTGCGGCAACGTTTCACCTTCATCCAACATGCGGCGGTAGCGACGAAACACAACCTCCTTCATCGTATCAAAGTCGTTGGGCCCTTCCACTGTTTTCGGATGAAAGATGCGGTAATCGGCCTTGCTGGGTTTTGCATTGCGAAACACAACGCAGGCACTCACGGGATTGGTGCCTTGAATATTCGAATTATCGAAACACTCAATGTGGCGCGGTAGCTCTTTCAAATGCAAATCCTTTTGCATCGTTTCGAGCACGCGATTTACGTGGCGCTCCGGATCGACCATCTCTTGCTGCTTCTGCGCGTCGAGCATGTAGTGCGTGCTGTTGCGCTGCGAGAGCTCAACCAGCTTCTTCTTATCGCCTCGCTGCGGCACCGTGAGCAAAACTCCCGGCAACTGCGTTTCCAATTCGAAGGGGAGAAAAATCTCCTTTGAACTGCTCTGAAACTTGTCGCGTATTTCGAGGATGCAATACTCCAGCATTTCTGCTTCGCTTTCATCCATGCGCTTCTTCACCTCTGTGGTGTATGACTGCACGATAACACCGTTGCTCACCTTCATGAAATTCACATAACCTGCCAGGCTATCGCTCGCGATGCTGAATACATCCACGTCGTGTATGCTCGGATGCACAATGGTGCTCTTTGCTTGAAAGGTGGAAAGCACTTCAATTTTGTCTTTCACTTCTTGCGCAAGTTCAAACTCGTAGCGGTCGGAAAACTCGGCCATCATCTGCTTCAACTCGCGAATGAGGTCGGAGTAGTTGCCCTTCAAAATCTTTCGCACTGCTTCCACACCTCGATCGTAGTCTTCGCCCGTTTGCTTGCCCTCGCATGGACCCTTGCAATTGCCCAGGTGATACTCCAGGCATACTTTGAACTTGCCTGCTGCAATGTTCTTGTCGGTGAGCGCCAAGTTGCACGTGCGCATCGGATACAGCTTCTTGATCAGGTCCAGCACCATGTGCATGGTGCGGCCGGAAGGATACGGACCGAAGTATTCCGAACCATCGCGTATGATTTGACGCGTCGGAAAAATGCGCGGAAAATCTTCCTTCTTGATCACAATGCTCGCATACGTTTTATCGTCCTTGAGCATGATGTTGTAGCGCGGCTTGTACTTCTTGATGAGCGAATTCTCGAGCAACAACGCGTCGAGCTCAGTCTCCACCACAATGTATTTGATGTCGGCTATTTTGCGAACGAGCACCTTCGTCTTCCCGTTCTCATACTGCTGCTTGTTGAAGTAACTCGACACCCGATTCTTCAAACTCTTGGCTTTTCCCACATACAAAATGTCGCCCGCCTCATCGAAATACTGATAGACCCCCGGCTGCTGCGGGAGAATTTTTAAGATCTGTTCTACTCTTTCGGGGATTACCTTCACAAGGTGCAAGTTACAACGCGGCTGAATACACCCCGCGGTGTTACCTTCGCCACTAGATTATGAATCTCGTTACCGGAGCCACGGGCCTGTTGGGCACTCACCTCATGATGGAATTGCTTTCACGCGGTGAACGTGTGCGCGCGTTGGTTCGACCAGCGGCCAATCGACAACCGGTTGAAGATGTATTCCGATTTTGCAATAGCAACAAATTCAATGAAATCGAATGGGTGGAAGGTGATGTGCTCGACACCGATTCGCTGGAAGCGGCCATGAAAGGCTGCTCGCATGTGTTTCATTGCGCTGCAATTGTTTCTTACCACGCTGCTGATAGAGCTGAAATGTATCG
>CALQJP020000093.1 GCA_943330925.2 Chryseobacterium gleum | reverse complement strand
TATCCCAATCTTTATTTAATTAGACAAAAATCCATTAAAATCAGTCAAACGATGAAGCAAATCTTTACACTATTAGTTGCAGTATTCGCTTTACAGCAAAGCACGCTTGCACAGCGCGTTTGCGGTACAACCGAATACCAAACGATGCTGGAACAACAAGACCCAAGCATTATCAATCGCCGAGAAGAAATCGAACAGTTCACACGCGATTTCCTTGTCAGCAATCCTCAGGGCGAGCGGGCATTGGTGCGCATTCCGGTGGTAGTGCACGTGGTATACAACACCACTGCGGAGAATATCAGCGACGCTCAAGTTCAATCGCAGATTACAGTTCTCAACCAGGACTTCCGCAAACTCAACGCAGACGCGGCCAACACTCCTTCCGCATTTGCCGGCCTGGCAGGTGATGCCAACATCGAATTTTGTCTCGCCTCCGTTGACCCAAACGGGAATGCAACTAATGGAATTTTACGTGTGCCTACCTCCGCGACTTCTTTCGGAACCAACAACACCGTAAAATCTTCCGCAACCGGTGGATCTAACCCTTGGAATGCCGGTAAATACCTGAACCTTTGGGTGTGCGACATCAGCGGTTCAATTCTCGGATATGCCCAGTTCCCGGGTGGTTCAGCAAGCACCGACGGCGTGGTATGTGACTTCCAATACTTTGGAACGATTGGCACTGCAACGGCTCCGTTCAACAAGGGCCGCACTGCAACACACGAAGTGGGTCACTGGCTGAACCTCTATCACATTTGGGGTGATGACGGCACCGGCTGCACCGGTAGCGACTTGGTTACTGACACTCCCAATGCTGCAGGACCGAATTATGGATGCCCCGCTTTTCCAACCGTTACTTGCAGCAACGGCCCCAACGGTGATATGCACATGAACTACATGGACTACACCGATGATGCTTGTATGTATATGTTCTCTAACGGACAGATTTCACGCATGCAAGCATTGTTTGCCACAGGTGGTTCTCGCAATGGTTTGCTTACCAGCAATGGCTGTGGCACTCCTACGCCTGTTCTTTGCGGGGCTATTACAAACCTTGCTGCCGGATCGATTACTCAAACGGGAGCTACCATTAGCTGGTCTGCAGTGACTGGTGCGACAGGTTATGTGCTTCAATACAAGCTTGCTTCTTCAACAGTTTGGACAACTGTTAACGTTGCTACAACTTCATTCGCAATTACCGGTTTGACCGCCGGCACTGCGTACAACGCTCAAGTGCAATCGGCATGCTCTGCAGGAAACGGTTCTTTCACGGCTATCAATTTCACCACTACGAGCGCGGCAACTTCGTGCACCGATGCCTATGAAAGTAACAATACTACAAGTGCAGCGAGAACAATTCCGGTGAATACCAACATCACAGCACTTATTGGCACAAGCACCGATTTGGATTGGTTCCGTTTCAGCAACACCTCTACAGCGCGTAACATTCGTATTGATCTAACCAACCTTCCTGCTGATTATGATGTTCGTCTTTACAACCCAAGTGGCACACAGGTAGCGATATCTCAAAACAGCGGAACAACTGCTGAGGTTATTACTTTCAACACCACAACCACCGGCACATGGCGTATTCAGGTATACGGCTATGCAAGTGCATTCAACGCAACGTTGTGTTATACACTGCGTGCATCGATCAGCGCGACTGCTTTCCGTGAAGGTCAGGAAACTCCCGTTGCTGAACTCAATTCTACTCCTTCAGAATCTGACGTAGTTATAGCCAACGTTTTCCCGAATCCAACCAACGGAAAACTGAACGTTATTCTCGAAGCTTCAGACTCGCAAAACGCTCAACTGCGTATTTGCGATATCACCGGACGCACCGTGCTTCAGCACAATACAACGTGCACTTCTGGTAGCAACACATTCATACTCGATATGGAATCGTTGCCGAACGGATACTACCTGCTTGTGATCGACAATGGCAATGCGAGCTCAACCATGCGTGTGGTGAAGAACTAACCGCATTCAAGACCCATAAAAAAACCCCCGAAAATTCGGGGGTTTTTTATTGCTTTTACATTTGGTTATCAGTGCTGCACTTTGTGAATGAAGTCTTCGTAACCGATTGCTATTTCATTCAACGTACACTTTTCCTTCACCACTGCAATCATCTTTTCTTCATAAAGGAAATCGTATACATTCTTTGCCTCTTCCTTTTTCGCCAATGTCTGCTTCGCAAACTCGGTGAGCATTTCGTCTTCCATGGGCAAACCATACTGCGCATAGCGCGATGCAAGCACTTGCTTTACGTGCGTCAATGCATCATCGGGGCTAACGCGCAATTCGTATTTGCGAATGATTTTACCTTCGATTAATTCCCAACGCAATTGCGCAGCATAGAATGGATAATCATGCTCCACCATTTCAACCGTTACAGGCTTCTCATTGGTGAGTTGAATGTAGCGCTTCAAAAACGCATCCGGCAATTTTGGATCGACGCTCTCCGTAATCTTCTTCGCAAACTCACGCTTGAACAGAAAATCTGAATCACGTGAAAACATCTGCTCCAAATCGGCTTTCACTTTATCGCGCATCACCTCTTCGGCGCTCACTTCTCCCGGACCATAGAGCTTGTCGAACAATTCCTGATCAACCGCGTGCGGCTCGATGCGCTTAATTTCATTCACCTTCAATTGGAACTTCGACGCCAAGTGGTGCACATCGTGATGCGTGATGCCCAGCATTTTCGACAGGTCCTCATGATTCTCAGTCAAGTGATGGGGATCAATTTCAACGATACTTCCAACGGTGAGTCCAACAAGCGAGGCCTTTGTTGCGGCATCTTTTACAAACTCAATGGAGATGGTCGTCTTGTTAGAAATGCCACCTTCCTTCAACATGCCCGCTTCAACCAGCTCATTCAACTCTACCATCAGCATGTCTTCCGCTTCACTTGTTTCCGGGTCCGACATTTTTCCGTAGCGACGCGCCAAGTCTTTCACCTGACGGTTGATGAGCTCCTCGGTCACATCCACTTTGTAATAATCGAATGTGAGAGATGAGTTCAAATCAACATCAACGGCAGGAGCCAAGCCCAACTGATACGTAAACTTGAAATCGCCTGGGTTGTCCCAATTGCCCACTTCCGAGTTTTCACCCGATGGAATAGGACTGCCCAATACTTCAATTTTATTTTCAGACAAAAACTTATAGAGGTTGTCTTGAATAACCTGGTTGATTTCTTCGGCCAGAATACTCTTGCCATAACGCTGCTTTACGAGCGACATAGGCACGTGACCCGGGCGGAAACCGGGCATCTGCATTGTTTTGCGGTATTTCTTTAAGGCATTGTCGACGCGCTCTGTATAATCAGCTGGTGCTACGTGAATGAGCAGCTCGGCATTGAGGGTGTCGATGTCTTTTCTTTCGATATTCATGTTGAACGATTTGTAGGTGATTTATAGCCGTCAAAAAGCGGGGGCGCAAAACTAATGCACGGAAGCTATTCGCGCGTAATGCAAAAATTGCCGTTTGAGATTGAAGGGCTGTGTGTATATTCGCGCCGCCTTGCTTGCGGGCGTGGCGAAATTGGCAGACGCGCCAGACTTAGGATCTGGTGCCGCGAGGCATGGGGGTTCGAGTCCCTCCGCCCGCACAACATGAAAAATTCCGGCTTAGGCCGGAATTTTTTTTGCCCCTGCATGGCTATGGTCTATTGAGTCAATCGTGTATCTTGGCCGCGATGATGCCACGTCTACTATACCTTCTGCTTATAACCCTTTTTGCCTGCAGAGCAATTGGCCAATACAACGACCACGCCGGCGGCCGCTCTTCCGGCATGGCCGGAGCGTATGTGTCGGTAAGCGATGGATGGAGTGTGTTTCACAACCAAGCGGGACTTGCCTCGTTGAATTCATTCGATGCAGGTGTGTACTACGAAAACCGTTTCGGCCTTGCCAACCTGAGCGATAAAGGACTCTTTGTTGCAGCCCGCATAGGCAAAGGCGTGCTGGCTGGTAGCTACCACAGTTTCGGCTATTCGGAATACGCCTCCTCGAAAGGCGGTATCGCTTACGCTATGGGATTGGGTGACAAACTGGATGTGGGTGTTCAACTCAATTACTACTCAGTGCGTCTCGGCGAAAACTATGGCCGCGCAATAGCTGTGAGTGCTGAGGGTGGTTTCGTTTACCGACTCAACTCAAAGATTACCCTCGCGGCTCACATCAGTAATCCCAACCGCGCGAAGCTTTCCGAATACCTCGATGAACGCATACCCGCAGTTTTCCGAATGGGCGGTGCCTATGCATTTTCGAAACAAGTAATGCTGACCGGCGAGGTGTATAAAGACACCCAATTCGATGCGGCTGTTCGAGCGGGGCTTGAATACAAAATCAATGAATCGGTTGCGGTTCGCGGAGGATTCGCCTCTGCGCCCCGACAATTCACCTTCGGTTTCGGATGGAAACTGAACCAGTGGATGCTCGACATGGCTGCTGCATACCATCCTGTGCTCGGCTTTAATCCGCATGTTTCATTTACCTATAGCGGCATTGCACAACAATGATAGCGGCTGGTGTTCATATGCGTTTACCTGCGGTCGTATGGCTGCTGATGTGCTTCGCATGCATGCCCTATTTCAGCGCAGCCCAAACAGACGAATTGAAAACGTCGATCATTGAGCAACGCATTGAAGAAATTGCCAACTCGCTGGATGAAGGTCAGGAGTTGGATTACACCAACCTCTTTGAAGACCTCGCCTATTATTTCGAGCATCCGCTCAATTTGAATGCAGCCGATGTAGAGGAGTTGAGGGAGTTGTACATCCTCACCGATATTCAGATTGCCAATCTGCAGCGGCACATAGCCCGCTATGGCGATCTGCGCAGCATCTATGAGCTGCAGGCTATTGAAGACTTCGACTTACCCACCATTCGAACCCTCATGTGGTTTACTACTGTTGCTCCTGTGTTGAGCCTCCAAAACTTCAGCATCTCAGAGTTTTGGCGAGAGTCGACCCACGACCTCTTCCTGCGGTATAAGCGGAACTTGCAACTACAAGATGGGTTCTCGCCCGATGCAGAAACCGGAGTGCCCGATTATGCAGGTTCGCCCGACTATCTGTATTCGCGCTACCGACTCAATTACAAGAAGAGTTTTCGGGCCGGTCTTACGTTCGAAAAAGATGCCGGTGAATCGTTGGAAAAAGGCCCCGACTTCTACAGTGCCCACGCCATGTATAGCGGTCAAACATGGCTGAGAAGACTGGTCGTTGGCGACTTTCAAGCACTTTTCGGACAAGGACTCACCTGCTGGAATGGATTGGCATTTGGCAAGTCGCCGTTTATTTCCAATGTGAAGCGCAATGGCATTGGACTGCGCCCCTATTCAAGCGTTCAGGAAACCAACTTCTTTCGAGGTGCCGGAGTCACTGTTGGCAAAAAGGATGTTGAACTAACAGCTTTTTTCAGCGATAAACGAATTGACGGCAATGCCGACGACTCGGCCGACAGTGTGCTTACCGATGACGGATTCATAGTATCGAGTTTGCCCATGGGCGGCCTGCACCGCACGGCGAGTGAAATCGCGAATAAAAACCTAGTGCGTGAGCAAGTGTATGGAGGTAACCTGCGCTATTCGCATCGGCTTTTTTCTGTTGGCATTACCGGCATTCATACGCAGCTGAATGCGCAGCTACTGCCCAAAACCGACCTCTATGCCATGTATCGATTCTCGGGTTCGCAAAACACGACACTGGGTGCAGACTATCAGGCGGTGTTTGGCAATGCCAACTTCTTTGGAGAAGCAGCCCGCAGCGCGAATGGCGGATTCTCCATGATTAACGGTGTGGTTGCCGCACTTCATCCCGGCCTCACATTCAGTGCTGTTTGGCGTCATTTCGGGAAGGACTTTCAAAATACCAAAGCCAATGTTTTTGGTGAAAACAGTTTGACTGCAGCCAACGAACGCGGACTTTATGCAGGCATACAAGCCAACCTTTCGAGCAAAATTACCTTTACCGCATACGCAGATTTCGTGCGGTATCCATGGCTCCGCTACCGCGTTGACGGCCCCAGTGTAGCAACAGACTATCTGGCGCAGCTTAACTACAAGCCCGACAAGAAGAATGAAATTTATCTGCGGTATAGAAGAAGGGAAAACGTGCTCAACTCTTCACTCGAGGGCGCAATTATTACCACGCCTTCCGCCACACTTCAGGAAAACTGGCGCATCAATGGGTCGTATCAAGTGCATCCCAACATACAACTCCGTTCGCGCGCCGAGTGGTCGCTGTTTTCGCAAGAACAAGAAAAAAGTCGGGGATTCGTCATTTATCAAGACATCAACTACAAGCGCCTTGGCTCACGCGCCACGTTCACCCTTCGCTATGCGATTATGGACTGCCCCGACTGGAATGCGAGAATCTACGCCTATGAAAACGATGTGCTGTACGCGTTCAGCATACTGCCTTACACGGGCCGAGGCTCCAGGGTGTATGGCATGGTAAAGTGGGATGTTGCAAGGGGCGTCGACTTGTGGGTGCGGTATGGAGCCTTTCTCTACAATCAAACGCGTATCATCACCGAACAGTCCGCTGAACCTACCGAGTTAATCAAGTCGGATGTGCACCTCCAGCTCAGACTTCAGTTCTGACTTTTCTTACATTTTGGATTTATTAGCCATTTATTGTTGATAAACTTCGTGTTTCGTGTATCTTTGCTCGTGTTCTCCCGTAGGACTATACTAAGAAAAAACGCACATGAAGAGCATTTTTACGTTGCTTGTATTGTTACTCTTGATGTCTGGCACTAGCGCCAGCGCTCAGAGTGGCGTGCAGCACCCGATTTCTTCTGCGCGTATCATGGGTATGGACGGACGTGTTGAGTTGGTTTTTGATGAACCCATGTCAGATGCGTTCAGCATAAGCGTTCTGGATTTGACCGGAAAGGCCATTTTCAATCAAACGCACCAAAGCTCATCGGAGCCTTGTCAATTCGTAGAAATCCCGGTGGAGAATTTAAAGAGAGGAATCTATATGGTTCGTGTGGTAGGTGAAGACGGGAAGACAAAGACTCTCAAGTTACAGCGGAACTAGATTACATCAAGTATATTCGAGGAAGCCATCTGAAAGCGTTCAGGTGGCTTTCTTGTTATTTGACGTGACGAATCTTCACCAAAGGACTGAACAGATACTCGTGTTTGGTTGACTCCTCGAAGCAACGATAGCGGGTGCGAAGTCGTTCGCCCTTGATAAACACGCGGTGATCACGCCCATAAACAAAACGGGCATTGTGCGGAATATCGTCGAGCAGCTGTATATCGGGATGGCTCTTTTTATCGTAACGGGCGAGTGTTTTCGAAAGATGGATATCAGCACATGTTGAAGCCGCCGGATTTGCCAGATAAGACGCTATCGCTTTGGCTACATCATCCGGAAATACATTGCGGCGAAGGAATGGGCCAAGTGTCTGCTTGAAACATCCTTTCCATTCAGCGCCGTGTGGCTTTACCCGATCGCGGTGGTTGAGGTAGGTGATTAAGTGCGCTAGCTCATGCATGAGCGTTATTAGAAACGCATATTTGTTGAGGTTTCCATTCACCGTAAGCACATGACGGCCGCCACGTGGGTCGGCGGTAAAATCGCCCAGCTTCGTGGAGCGTGGCTCGGTAATCACCAAATGATGTGGGTATTCACGCAGCTTATCGCAAGCCAGCGTGAGCGCTTCTGCCGGCAAAAAAGACTTAAGGGCGTCCTCCAGGTTGGTACTGTTCTTCATGCGCAGCACTTTGAGAGGTCCATTCTATGCGATCTTCCCATTTCGGACACGTATTGCATCGACGCTTTTTGTTGCTTGCACATGCCGACATAAGCATCGCACCGCAGAGGAGAAGAATACCGATTTTCAATTTGCCTATCATAGATTCGCATCTTTAACTGCGAATATACAGGATAACATGCTCGACAATTGGCCACATCTGTTGTTGTTTATGACAGGCTTCATAGCGTGGGTGCTATCAGCTACGCCAGTGCTTACTCATATGGTTTTTCTTGCCGAGAAGGACTTTCGCTGGCCGCTCATCACCTGGTTCATTGGCATTACGGCGGCTATTTTCCTCATGAAATTCAGTCTTTTGGCGCTCACCTCGTGGCCCGAGCCGGGCTCGTGGGCAAGCCGTTTCTTCTATCCCGTCTGGCTATTTGCCTCACCGCTTGTGCCCTACCTCAACGAGGTTCGAAAATC
>CALQJP020000092.1 GCA_943330925.2 Chryseobacterium gleum | reverse complement strand
TGAGTTCCAACCTTATGGACTGTATGTTCGGTGATTTTTTCATCGCAGAATAATTTGAAAGATAGGAAAACTCTATCCAGCTTTCAACATGGATTCAATTATCCCAGCCACCTCAACCGCCGCCTTCTCCGGTACATACGCCGTGTCACTTATACCAGATACAACGCGTGTGATATCATGATCGACTTTGCCCTTCACATTCCAAACAGAGGCAGAAGCTGCCGTGATGTAGACCGAGAAATTGCGGTGCATCGTACCCGGGCGCTCACCGATGATGTGTACGATGCAATGTGCGCTTTGCTGCGATGATCCAAAGAGTTTTTCACCTGTCTCATAGCCGGCACGCACACGGCCGTTTCGTATGACGATGTTTTCTTCGGCAACGGAAAGGTTGCGGTCGCTCAGTTGTTTTCGCAAGGCGGGAAGGAAAGCAGCGAGGTGTCCGGCATCCATGAGCGATTGTGCATTCAATCCGTCGGAAATGACAATCTGCACATCCGGATTGTTCTTCTTTCTCTTCTCGCGAATGGCTTGCAAGGCCGAAATTCCGATGGGTGAAATACGCTCACCGCTGGCAGGGTGATAAACGTAGTCCACCTTATCGACCGACATGGAAGCGATAACGACAGCATTCGGAATTGTCTTTAAGTAAATGTTCTCCCATTCGGTCCACAAGCAATACTTCGCGTCGTTATATAGCTCGCGTATCTCTTTATCCAACGAGGGTTGCAATTGCCAGGTTTGCTCGCCATATCCTTCGGCGATCGGCACGCCGCGTTTGCGCACGCGTTCGATGGCTGCCTTGCCTTCTGCGATAATGGTATCTGCCTCGCGTAGGTCACCTTTTGCACGGCAGTATTGAAGGTAAACATGGGTGGGTTGGCCAAAGACTTCTGTGGGTGACGGATACTCTCCCTCCCAGCTGATGATACCTAAGCGTTGAAAGAAAGCCCACATATCGTCATTCACTTTGTAGCGGAACTTTTCTCGCACGCGAACATGGTCAGCAAACGACGTGGTGAGGTAGCTCAGCATCGGGTCGTTCTTCGTGGGCAGTGCCATGAGGTAGCCCGGGTTAGCCGGCATAATCTGGTCGATGCACCAGTCGAGGTCGTCGAGCGATACATCCATGTGCAACGTTGTGCAGATGTCTAGACCAATCGTATGTCCATGCAGCTTGCCCATCACGAGGTCTTCGAGGCAGCAGCGCACCAATTGTTCTTTGGTGCGGAATACTTCCGGGCCAATGAAACCGGCCACGTCGTTGAGAAACACCCACGGTTCTGTATCGGGCATGTTGATCTGATCGGGTGGGCGCATCTCCTGGTTCTGTCGCATGCGAATTTTCAATGCGCGGAGGAAGCCGTATTTGCGCGACTCGTGTACCACCATGTCGAACCCTTCACCGTGACCGTTGGTGCCGTCGGCGCCTTGCCCGGTTTCGGCGTAGAGCCCAAAACGATTGTCGGTGCGGGCATCGGCATGCGCTTGCATTTTTTCGATGGTGACATCGAAGGTCTGATTCGCGTTTACAGTGCCTGCTAAACTTTGAAACCACACGCCTGTTGTATTGGGCTGCATGCTTTCGACACGCGCTTGAATGTCGATGTGCGAAAGCACGCAATGGGGCATGGTGTGTTCAAGCTGGAAGGTGGTGAGAAAATCATAAAGTGCCGCTTCAATGCGCGCCACCGACTGCGGGTCGCTCGACACAGGGTTTGTGCCCAGCACTAAATCGCCAACCCCAAAAGACCAGGCGTCGAACACTTGCCAGATGATATCTTCAATGTTGTCGGTAGGTGAGTTGGGTTGCACGCGCGCACTCATGTAGCCTTTGCTACCGATCTGGCTATTCGGGAGCGGGTTGAAGACTTTACTGCTTACAATGATTAGCTCGTCGTTCGACATGAGCTTTACCACCAGGGCGATGATGTCGCTGGTGAGCATCGGCATGATGCCTTTGATTTCGTCTTCGCTTGAACGAATAAGGAACGCTTTGAACTGACCAAACGTCCACGCCATGACTTCGTTGTCATACGCTGTGGTAGTTTGAATGAGGTCGTATTGTTCGTCTTGAAAGAGCGGATGGTTGTACACATCCGCTAAGCGTGTATTCGCAATGAGCTCACGCGCGGCTTTCCTCGAAGCATCGCTATCGGCTGCGATACCCGCAATCTCATCGCCCTCTTTGAATTCGTTGGCCGCTCCCACGAGTTGTCGGTAGAGCGTGACATCATAATTACCACGCTTGCGTTGGATGTAGGAAAAGAGGTCTTCACCCGCTTCGGGAGCATCAACAACTATTCGCTTGAAGTGCGGAATAGGACCAACGCCGAACATCTTGCTAGGAGCCAGCATGGCGGCAGAGCTAACGAGTCCGAGTTGGAAGAGAAAATCGCGACGAGGAAGGGGCATGGAACAAAGATAGGGGAAGGGCCGGTCGCAGGCTTTGCACAGGACGAACTGCGTTCATCAGGCGGTAGGGACGCATTGTATGCGTCCATTTCTGCGAATAGCCAGTCATTCGCCATCCACAGAACGCCCTGCATGGATAAGGCGGTAGGGACGCATTGTATGCGTCCATTTCTGCGCAGCAGAAGAATGGAGAATGGAGAATGGAGAATGCCTGTGAAGTTCGTTATATTCGATGAAAATTGACTAGCATGTTTCGGCAAATTCTTGCATTGGGATGTATCATGATTGCGGGCTCGTCTGCTGCCCAAACAACCGACTCTTTCGAGGAGTTTAAACGCAAGCGAGAGCAGGAAATGAGCTCGTTTGAAACGGATTACAAGCGCGGACTTGATTCGCTGCGTGAAGCCCAAAATCGGGATTTCGCGTTGTTGCTTGCCGGTAAATGGACCGAGCGCGAAGTAGCCGAGGCGCCGCCCGTTTTGGAAAAGCCCAAACCCGAAACGCCTCCAACGGTGGCTGACGAAAAGCCTGAGGCCGTGCCTGTGGAGCCCATGCCATTGCCGGAGGTTGAGGTAAAACCGGAACCGGAGCAAGCACCCGAAGAAAAGCCACAAGAATCCAAACCCTCTGAGCACCCCGATGATCGGTCGGATGATAGCCCTAAGCAGGAAGACACGTACCGCGCACAACTGGAACAGGCGCTGCAGGGTGCTTCTATTGTACCAAGCAAATTTTACGGCAACAACACCTGGGTTCCTGCATTTGCTGAGCCTTGGCCCAGTTGCGCTGAGCCGATGAACCCCTCAACCATTGCCGCGTATTGGAAAAAGTGCTCGGAACTTTCAATTGATCGGTATCTGGCGTATTTCAGCGTGCAGCGTCAAATACTTGAACTGAGCGACTGGGGAATGTTGTCGCTGGTAAATCATTGGAGCAATCAGGAATTCAACGATGATACTCAGGCCACCCTTTTCAAATGGTATATGCTGGTGCAGATGGGATACGATGTGCGGTTGATGTACAATGCAGAAGGCGCAAAGCTGGCGTATCCATTCCGGCAAATGTTCTACGGGCTGAGTTACATCGAGATGAATGGCAAGTCCTACTTCCTGCTCGACGACAAACAGGAGGGGAGTTTTTACACCTATGATGGAAGCCATGCCGGTGCCAAGCAGGTATTGACCCTCCAACAGAATCCTTCGGCGTTGTTTCCCAATGATGAACAGCTGCGCAGTTTCGATTTCTCGTTCGAAGGCAAGAGCTATCACATCGAAATCCCCTTCAATCGCTACCGGACGAAGTATTACGAGAGTATTCCGCAAACCGAGCTCGACTTTTATTTTACCGAAAGCGGTGCCAACGATTTTGCATCATCGTGTAACGAACATGTGCGGAAAGCGGTTGATGCGTTTCCAACGCAGCGCCAGCAGGTTCGTTTTCTCTATGCGCTCGTGTGCAGCGGTATACCATACGCCACCGATCAGGAGCAGTTTGGTTACGAGAAATTCTGCCTGCCTGAAGAGGCGCTCGGTTACGCCATGGCCGATTGCGAAGACCGCACGTTTTTGCTCAACTACCTCCTGCGCACCTTCACCAGTGTCGCCACGATTGGACTCAATTACCCCGGACACGTGGCTATGGCCGTAGCACTCGACGAAGTGCACCCGGAAGATGCTCGTTTCAACTATAAGAATCGAACCTATGTGTATTGCGACCCCACCTACATTGGCGCTGATGTGGGCATGATGCCGGGCGTGTATGAGAGTGAAACGCCGGAGGTGTTTGAGTGAGGATTGGGGACGAGGTCCGAGGGAAAATTAGGTCTTGTTTGAGGAGGACGGTAGGGACGCAATGCATTGCGTCCATTTTCACCGGAGCGGATTGGTGGAGAATGGGGAATGGAGAATTGGGATTGTGCAGCGAATCGTTTCCCATGTTGAAATTGATTTACGTCTTACGTTCTGTTGTTTTTTACGGTTTCGCCCCTCCGGGGCTTGCTGTGCGCATGCCATGCTCCTATTGACGGGATGCCCCTCCGGGGCTATACGTCATAATGCGGGCTTCTATTGACGGAGCGCCCCTCCCGGGCTTTGTTTCGCAATGTTGACCCATTTCGTGTGATGGCGCGCGGATATGGGGCTAAACACATTCACAGTCGTATTGCTATGATCTCGCGCCAGCCCCGTAGGGGCAACATCTCCATAGCCGATGCAGAGAAAAGGATAGAAGCCCCGGAGGGGCGAAACATTATAGCCATGAACAGCGTCGATGCGCTCACATCAGAAATCGCATTCCTCCCCCCGCATTCAATACCAACAATCGCACGTTGAAACCTACATCGACCACTTGAAGATACTGACGAAAATCAGCGTAACATTGGTACTGGCGGTGGCGTATCTACTGCCAAATGATTAAACTGTGAAGCGTACTATTTCCCTATTTATTTCGTGCTTGAGCATCGTCTCGGGCATGTGTGGACAAACCGATGTGTCTACCCTCGATTTTCAATGCAGTAAACTGGATGAACAAGGCACACTTTGGTTGGGTTCTGTGGGCGAAGGGCTTTGGAAGGTTCATGGAAATAGTCTCGAGCCACACACCTTGGCCGGGCATTCTTCCAACGCTGATTACTACGCAATGACACTTGATCCGCAAGGCCATTTATGGATTGCGGCCAAAAATGGTGTGGTGGAATATGACTACCAACAATGGAAAGACATGCCCATGTCGGGTTCGCTTGTGGCTTCGAGCAAGGATGGCGTTGGCTCGGTGGAGCGCAATCGCATGGTGCACGGCCTAGCCGTAAACCATATGGACCATGTGCTCATGGGTGTGGAAGATGCCAGCGCAAATCAATATCTGCTCATGCGCTTCAACGGACAGACCTATGTGGATCTCATTCGCCCTTTCAAAGTTCGAGCGGTATTTGAAGACCTCGATGCCATCATTTGGATGGCCGGCGGTGGCTATAAGATGGAAGGCGGTAAACTGGTGTCGAAGGTGTCGCTTCCTCAGGGTACGATAACCTGCGCCATTCAGGATAGCCGAGGCGATGTGTGGCTGGGCACCGACGGAAGCGGGGTGTTTCGTTACGATGGTACTTCCATGCGCCTCTATGCCGATGATTATGGCTTCTCATCCCTGCGTGTGACCTGTATGCACGAAGACGAGAAGGGCAAGATATGGATGGGCACAGAAATGCTGGGCGCCAACAAAATTCAAGGCCTATCGTATTTCGAAGCGGGTGCTTTCCACCACCTGCAAGAGTCGGCCGATTGCCCGGTTAAAGCAGTGAATACGATTGCTTCCGATAAAAAGGGAATGGTTTGGTTTGCAGGCAATGACGGCGCGCTTTACCGATACAACGGTCGTTCGTTTTCTACTATCGACGCGTCTGAGTTTTTAGTTAAGCGTTGATTCGTCAGATTTTATAGTCTCTGCATATTTTAGCGGCCATGCAAGACAAGTCAATCTATGCCACCTCGCCGGCTTATTACACCTATTATTTTAATTTGGTAGAAAGCAACAATCTCCTTCAGGAGTTGAAGGAGGGTGCGGTTCGTATTTCCGATTTCATTGGGGCGATTCCCGAAGAAAAATGGCACAGCCGTTATGCTCCGGAGAAGTGGACAGTGGCGGAAGTCGTTCGACACATCATCGAAACGGAACGCATATTCGCCTATCGTGCCCTTCGCTTTTCTCGGTTTGATGAAACACAGCTGCCTGGTTTCAACGAGAACGATTTCATCGCACACTTGGCAGATGTCCAATTCTCGAAACAACAAACCTTACAGGAGTTTCAAGCGGTTCGCGCAGCAACCATTAGTCTCTATGAATCCATGAATGATCGCATGCGTTCGTTTATGGGAAATGCCAACGGGTTGTCGGTGTCGGCCGAGATGCTGGGGTTCATGATTGTGGGGCACACGGAGCATCACGCGCGTGTTATAGACGAAAGGTATTTATAAGGACGAAGGACGAGGTACGAAGGACGAAGGGGGCCTTCTGTGTTTCTGTCGGTAGGGACGCATTGCATGCGTCCATTTTCGCCACACAGATATGCATGACAATGCGCAGTGCGGTTTTCCGCTTATGGGATTTCATTTGTCAGTGCATGCGATATTTCATTTTGTTATTCTGGTTATGGCTTGTCGGTTGTGGCGATTCCCGGTCGGCCGAAATACGGACAAAGGAAATGGTTGATTCAGTTTCTATTGGTAATTCATCGGCCATGGATTATGAAGTATCACATTTCGTTGAGGTTAGCGAGGATGTTGCGGTCGATCACTATTTCGAAACCATGGATAGTCTTTGCAGCGCCATCGACTCAGCCTTCGGTATCCAACTCAGCGAGTATGAGCTTGTGTATGCGAATCGGTGGATACTGGACACCCTCATATCGTTCGATTATTATACAGCAAAGGAGCAGGGGAGAATCATTGACGATCAAAAGAAGTGTATTGCATTAAGAGCAGGAGACGAGCTGCGAGTACCGAATCCATTTGAGCTCGATTCAATTCGCGCAAAACTGAATTCCGTTTTGATAGACGTGAATATCCCCGAGTTTACATTGAGAATTTGGCTGCACGATTCGCTCATACATGCATGCCCTGTGCGGGTGGGAAAGAACCAGCGTAAATTTTTGGCCTTGGCAAGGCATGAAGTCAATTTGCGCACTCCCATTGGTGAGGGCAATATTGTGCGCATTGAACGAAATCCCTTGTATATAAATCCGGTCGATGGTCATCGCTACAAAACAACACGCCGCGATGATGGCAGGTACACCCAGTTGCCTCGCATCCCGTTTTTGGAGCCCGAAATCAATGGTATTCGCAGTGGCGCTCTCATGCACCCAACCACCAATAGAAGCACGTTGGGTAAGGCTGTATCAAACGGTTGTGTCGGCCTGAGCGAGGCCGATGCGTGGATGGTGTATTACCATGCTCCGCTCGGCACACGGGTGCGGTTTCGATACGAACTGGAGGTTGCGGATAGTACCGGGCAGCATCGAACACTCGACGATATCTATCAAAAAAATACCTCGTCGCGATAACACGACGAGGCATTCTGAAATATCAAACAATCTTTTATATACGCTCAATAACCATGGCACTTGCTCCACCGCCACCGTTGCAGATACCTGCTCCGCCAATCTTAGCGTTGTTTTGGGCCAGCACATGTATAAGGGTCACGATAATACGTGCCCCTGAGCAACCCAGCGGATGGCCCAATGAAACGGCTCCACCGTTTACGTTTACTTTCGACGCATCGAGTCCCATTTTCTGGGTGTTCACTATACCAACTACCGAAAACGCTTCGTTGAGTTCTACAAACTCCAGGTCAGACATGTTGAGTCCTGCCTTAGCAACTGCTTTCGGAAGGGCCAACGATGGGGTAGTGGTGAACCATTCCGGAGCCTGCTCTGCATCGGCATAACCGCGCACTTTGGCTAGAGGCTTCAGTCCGAGTGATTCCATTTTTTCTTTGCTCATGAGGATAATAGCCGCGGCTCCGTCGTTCATGGTGCTGGCATTGGCAGCAGTTACCGTTCCTTCTTTCGTGAAGGCGGCACGCAAGCCGGGCACTTTATCGAAGTTTACATTCTTATATTCTTCGTCTTCGCTGAAGGTTACCACATCACCTTAGCGTCCGGTAATTTGAACAGGAACAATCTCGGCGTTGAATTTACCCGCAGACCATGCAGCAGCTGAGCGCTTGTAGCTCTCAATCGCAAACGCATCCTGATCTTCTCGTGTGATTTTACATTCAGTAGCACACATGTCGGCAGCCACACCCATTGC